>CALWMQ010000143.1 GCA_944382025.1 uncultured Clostridia bacterium
CTGTAGGAACGATTTCCGCCCGTCCTTTCACACCTCCGGCCTGGCTGAGGGCCTCCACAGTGGTTTGGAAGGGGAGGCCCAGAGTTAAGGCACAGGAGGCCGCGCCTAAAGCGTTGTATACCGAAAAACGTCCGGGAGTGGCCAGCCGTACCCGGCCTATCACGCCGGTACCCACCAGTTCGAAATCCACCCCGTCAGGCCGCTGACGGATATTCCGGGCGGTATAGTCCGCATTATCGTCGCCTACTGAATAGGTCACCACCCGGCATTCCAGCCCTTCCCGCATTTTAGGGAACCAGGGATCGTCCCGATTGAGTATAGCGGTATCGCACAGAGAAAACAAGCGTTTTTTGGCGCAGAGATAATTTTCCATTGTGCCGTGATAGTCTAAATGGTCCTGGGTCAGGTTGGTAAAGACCGCGGCTTCGAACCAGCAGCCTTCCACCCGGTCCTGGCTAAGGGCATGGGAGGAAACCTCCATCACCGCATGAGAGCACCCTTCCGCCACCATCAGGGAGAGCATGCTCTGGAGGTCATAGGGATCGGGGGTGGTATGGCCGGCGGCTAGGACCCGTTCACCAATCATATTCTGATTGGTACCAATCAGCCCTACCTTGTGCCCGCTGCTCTCCAGAATGGCCTTGAGCAGATAGGTAGTGGTGGTTTTCCCGTTTGTCCCGGTGATCCCGATCATATGGAGCTTTTTGGCCGGGTTGCCGAACCAATTAGCGCACATCCTGGCCCAGGCTTTCCGGCCGGAGGACACCAGCACCTGATTGGGAAGTCCCAGATCCCGCTCCGCCACCACTACAGCGGCACCGTTTTCTACCGCCTGCCCGGCATAGTTATGCCCATCCTGGGCGGTGCCGCTGATACACACAAAGGCATACCCCGGCTCTACCCGGCGGGAATCACAGCATATGCCGGTTATATCCGAATCCATAGTGAAAGAGGATTTTTCATCCAAAACCCCAGTCTTCATTTCCAGCATCCCGGCATTATTCAATAATTGGCGCAGTTTCATGGATATTCCCATTCCTTTCCCGTGCCGTGTCCCGGAGTCCCGGGACATAAGCACTCCCAAAGTTTCAGGGGGGCTTAAACCTTTCCCAGCCCGCCCCAATGCCTTCCCCGCGCGGTAAGGAAGGCGATATCATACGGCAGCCCGGTACCCATTCGGTCCTTTTATTCCACCGTATCCTGATAAATGACCTGGATTTCCAATACAGTACCCAACGGAACCTCACTGCCAGCCTCCAGGGACTGACCTGTAACCACCGCCTGGCCGTCCTGATCGCCCAGCCCCTGAATGGATAGGTTCAACCCAGCCTCCGCCGTCAGGGTATTGGCTTCCAGCAGGGTTTTCCTGCTCAGATCCGGAACCACGGCAGTGGCGCTCTCGCTTTGCGCGTCGGTGTAAAGCACTACAGTACCGTTTTTAGGGATGATTTCCCCTGCCGCCGGCACCTGGCCGATTACCTGGGTGCCGCTGCCTACCAGCTTTGCCTTCAGCTCCGATTCCCGGATTTTGGTTTGGGCGGCGGCCACTGACAGGCCGTTCACGTTGGGGGCGGTGCGGGCCATATCCGCGATCTCTTCCTCGCTGTACCGGGGTTCTATGCCCAGATAGGGAAGAACCTCCGACAGGATCTTCTGCGCCACCGGCGCAGCCAGCTGACCGCCGTACCGGACAGCGGTTTGGGGCTCGTCAATCAGTACCAATACTGCTACCTGTGGATCATCGGCGGGGGCGAAACCTCCGAAGGAGGCGACCACATCCTTTCTGGCGCCTGCCGCCACCGCCTTATCGGTCTTTTCAGAGGTACCGGTCTTGCCCGCCACATGGTAGCCAGGAACATAAGCGTTTTTGGCTCCCAGCAGCACAACCCCTTCCAGCATAGCGCATATCCGGCTGGCTGTATCTTCCGAAATCACCCGGCGGCGGACGGTCGGCTGGATATCCTCCACGCTGCCGTCAGGATTCAGGATCTGTTTCACCACATAGGGCTGCATCAGTTCTCCCCCATTGGCCACCGCCGCCAGGCCGGTGATCATCTGGATAGGGGTCACCTTGAAGGTCTGGCCGATAGAGGACGTAGCCACATCCACCGGCGTAATGGCATCCGCTGTATGGTACAGGGTAGGGGTAACCCGAGCCTCCCCCAGCATATCGATACCGGTAACCTCCTCGAAGCCGAAGGCTTGGTGATATTGGCAGAACAGCTCTCCGCCGATCATACCGCCCAGGGTCATAAAGGCCGGGTTGCAGGAATGGGCGATAGCTTCCGCAAAGGTTTGATCCCCATGACTGCGGGGATAAACATGGCATTTCATGGGCTTGACCCCGGGCATGGTATAGGTACCACCACAGAAAAAATGGGTGGTTTCGTTCACCTTGCCCTCCTCCACGCCCATGGAAGCGGTAAAAACCTTGAACACCGAACCAGGCTCATAAAACTCCGAAATAGGCTTGTTTTTCCACTGCTTCTGCAGTGCCTCCAGGTAAGCGGTGCTTTTGTCATCCCCGGACAGCAAGGCGATCTGGGCCGCCAGGTCAGGGTTAGCGATCTCCCGGGGATTGTTAAGATCATAATCCCCTTTGGTGGCCATGGCCAGGATCGCGCCGGTATCCACATCCATGACGATGGCGGCGCCCCGGTTGGCGGCGCCGGTCTCCCGAGCCGCCACCTCAAGGTACTTTTCGGTGATGCGCTGGATGGTCTCATCGATGGTCAGTACCAGGGAACTGCCTTCCTCCGCCTCGATGGTGGTTTCATACCTCAGGTCGTTGGGCAGGGCATCGCCCCATCCGTTTTTCGCGGTGACTACCCGGCCGGCTTTGCCTGCCAGGACACTGTCGTATTTGGCTTCCAGCCCCTCCAGACCGTAATTGTCCGTGCCGGTGAAGCCCAGCACACAGGACAGCACGCTCCCCAGAGGGTATTCCCGTTTGTAATCCTGAATCACCCGGAAAATCCCGGTAAACTGATGTTCCCGGACCCAGTCGATAAAGGTATCGCAAAGGGCGTGGTCAATTTTGGATTTGATCACCTCGTATTGAGAATAAGTTTTCCCCGTCTTTTTATACAGGGTTTCCCGATCCACCTCCAGGAGTGCCGACAGTTCATCGGCAATCAGGACCCGGGTAGCCTCAGCGGGAATCTCTCCCGGGGACATGATAATGGTGGCGACCTCCGTAGTCTGGGCCAGCACCGTTCCGCCCCGGTCGTAGATGAGCCCCCGTTTCGGGGAAATGACGCTGTTGGATAATTGCTGTTCCTGAGCTCTCTCCTGCCAGATCTGGTATTCTGAAATCTGCAGCACCGCCAGCTTGCCGCCTACCGCCGTAAAGCACAGGCATCCAATGGTCAGAATGAGCAGAGTCCGGCGCCACATCTGCCGGGAGGGGGCTTTCATTGACACGTCCTGTTGATGAAAGATTTTTTTCATAACAAGACCCATGCCTTTCACCGGGCCAGTCTTGGGGGCGAGGAAACTCCATCACGGCCGGCATGATACACGGCGCCATGGCCGGAGCCTGTCAGGGCTTCCGGGCCTTGGGCGGCACAGCCGCCATCCGTTTTGGAGGACCCCGTCCTGTCCAACGGGACCCGGCTATATTTGGAAAGGCGGGCAACCGGTTATATCCGGTTACCGCACCGTATCCTCGTAAATGAATTCCACGGTTACCACCGTGCCTTTAGGGACCTTTTGCCCAGCGCCTATCGACTGCTTGATGGATTTGGGATCCCCGCCGCCGGCGGCGATACCGGACAGCTGGATATTCAGGCCCGAGGAAGAAGCCAGCTGGCTGACCTGGGACACGGTCTTATTTTTAAAATCCGGAACCGTTGTGGTCACCAGTTCGCTGTCATCCGTATAAAGCCATACGGTACCGTCCTTAGGAATGGAGGTTGCCGCTTCCGGCACCTGTTTAATGACGGTCGCGCCGTTCCCGACCACCTGGCTTTTCAGGGAACTGCTTTTCAGGGTGCTCTGGGCGGTGGCCACGGTTTTATCGATCACCCGGGGTACCGTCTTGTTGAGTTCGGCCAGTTCCTTCTCTGTGTATTGGGGCTCGATCCCCAGGTAAGGGAGCACATCCTCCAGGATCTTCTTGGCCACAGGGGCAGCCACGCCGCCTCCGGATTTCAGGGTTTGCGGCTCATCGATCATGACAAGCACCGCTACCCGGGGATCATCTGCCGGGGCGTAGCCGCCGAAGGAAGCGATTACCTCAATGACGTTTTCTTCCTCGTCCTCCTCGGCCCTGGTTTCGGTTTTTTCCGAGGTACCGGTTTTCCCCGCCACCCGGTAGCCCGCCACATAGGCATTTTTAATAGCACCGCTGCTGACCGCATTCTCCAGCATGGCCGACATCCGTTCCGAGGTGTCGTTGGAAATAACCTGTCGTTTGATCACCGGCTCTGTGTTGGAAACCACATTGCCGTTGCTGTCCAGAACCTGTTGTACCACATAGGGCTGCATCAGATAGCCGCCGTTGGCGATAGCCGACAGGGCGGTGATCATCTGGAGAGGGGTAACCTTGAAGGTCTGACCGATGGACGAGGTGGCCAGATCTACAGGCTTGATGGCGTCTTCCTGATGGTACAGGCTGCTGGTAACCAGGGGTTCGCCCAGCATATCCACACCGGTGCGCTCCGTGAATCCGAAACCGGTGTAGTATTTAAAGAACCGGTGGGCGCCAATTTCCACATTGAGGCCCATGAATACCGGGTTGCAGGAGTTGGCAATAGCCTGAACAAAATTCTCCGCCCCATGGTTTCTGGGATATACGTGGCATTTCATAGGATCCACACCCGGTATGCCGTCGTAATAGCCCTTGCAGACAAACTGTGACTCCTCAGAAACCAATCCTTCCTCCAATCCGATAGCGGCGGTGATAGTTTTAAATACCGACCCGGGCTCATAGAAATCACTCACCGCCTTGTTGCGGTACTGTTCATTACGGGCCTGGATAATCGCCTGGGACTTCTCATCACCGGATAAAAGGGCGATCTGTGCCGCCACATCAGGGTCAGCTATGGTTAGGTAATCGTTAGGGTTATAATCGCTTTTGGTGGCCATAGCCAGGATAGCGCCTGTCTGTACATCCATGACGATAGCGCAGCCCCGGTTAGTGGCGCCATATTCCTTAACCGCCTCTGCCAGATATTTTTCGGTTACCTGCTGGATATACTGATCCACTGTCAGCACCAGGCTGTAACCATCTTCAGCATCCACCGTGTTCTCATAGGGCAATTTGCTTGGGAGCTCATCGCCCCGCGCGTTGAGGGCGGTAACCAGACGCCCCGGCGTTCCGGACAGCAGATCGTCGTACTTAACCTCCAGCCCTTCCAGAGCCTGGTTATCACTGCCTACAAATCCCAGCACGCTGGACAAAAGGTTATCCATGGGATATTCCCGCTTGTAGTCGGTGATAATTCGGAACACGCCGGTCAGTTCTTTCTCACTGACCCATTCGATAAAGGAATCCCCTACCGATTTGTCCACCTTGGCCTTGACCACCTTGTACTGTGAATCGCTGTCACAGGCCTGCTCATACAGGGTATCCCGATCCACATCCAGCATCGCCGACAGTTCATCGGCAATCAGGATCCGGGTAGCATCGTCTTCGATATTTTTGGGGGACATGACGATGGTACAGACCTCCCGGGTCTGCGCAAGAATGTTCATGTTAGCGTCGTAGATCTGCCCCCGGTTGGGAGAAATCTCAATGTCGCTGAGCTGCTGGGCTACTGCCCGTTTCTGCCATTCATCGGTGTCCAGCACCTGCATGATAAACAGCTGGGAAATGATGGCGGAAAGGCCGAAGCCTACCAGTCCCACAAAGGCGATAATAGCCCGGCGGCGCATCTGGCGGGTCATGGTTTTGGTAGTCGTTTCCGGCTTTTTGATTTCCGTTTTACTGATCTTTGTCTCTTTAGCCACGTTTGATACCTCTCAGGGACTGTCGAATTCCGGCGAATTCCCCGGATAAGAAAAGGAGAGTCAAGACGCCGTCCCAACTCTCAAATTCCCTATCCGTCCCGTCCGGGATACGATGTCCCCACTTCATAACTATGTCTGTTTCCGTCAAGTATTCCTGAACCTACGGGAATGCCGCAAAAACCCGCCGGGATCAATCCCCTGTGAAAAATCCGGTGATCGCGTTCCAGACCGATTGCCAGAAGCTGGGCTCATCCGCCGTGGCGGAGACAGTCCCGCCTCCGTCATCCACCGTGATATAGCCGATCTGGCCTGCCTCGGTTTTCTGCATTCCCTGCTCCTGGGCATATTGCTCTACCATCTGGGGAGAAGTCTTGGATGCCAGTTCGCCTTCCAAACGTTTGGTTTCCCCAATCAGCTCATTCAATTGAGCCTGCTTACGGCTGATATCGCTGTTCATCTCGGTCAACTGCACCCGGCTGGCAATCATCAGTCCCAGCACCGCCACTACAATACCAGCCGTTAACAAAGTGACCGCGGTATTGATCACAGCCTGAGCCCGAGCACGGCGCTGCTGCTGTTTCTGCAGTTTTTTATTCGGCTTGAGCTTTACAATTTCCGCCTTTTTGGGCTCAAACAGAGACAAGTCATAAGCTTCTGATCCCTGGGCATGCATCGCCATGTCGTTTACTCCTTTCTCATAGGTGTCAGGATTTACCGGTATCTCTCATGCAGTTTCTCAATACACCGCAGCTTGGCGCTGCGGCTTCGGGGGTTCTCTTCCAGCTCCCTGGGGGAAGCCTCCGCGGGTTTACGAAGGACCAGCCGTCCTGCCGGTGTCCGCCCGCACACGCAGTCGGGGAAATCCGGCGGACAGACGCAACCGGTTTTCCATTCAATGAACCGTTGTTTCACCATCCGATCCTCCAGGGAATGGAAGGTGATAACCGCCAGCCTGCCGCCGGGGTTCAGGCAATCAAAAGCCGTGTCCAGAGCGGAGGAAAGACAATCCAGTTCCCTGTTGACCGCAATCCGCAGCGCCTGGAAAACCCGCCGAGCGGGATGTCCATCCCGC
>CALWMQ010000144.1 GCA_944382025.1 uncultured Clostridia bacterium
ATTGCATATGCGGACACCCGCGGCTTTAGTGGGGATCGGCGCGCCTACCCATTTGTTCCTGCCGGAAGTAGCCCGGGCACTGGGAGGGGTCTGTGTCACCCCGGCAGAGGCGCCGGTAGCCAATGCCCTGGGGGCGGTGGTAGGCCATATTTCGGCCACAGCCCAGACAGAGATCCTGCCAGTAGAGGATGGATCATTGCCTTCCTCAGGGCAGGACGACCCGGAAGGAACCTATATCCTGCGAACGCCGGAGGGAACCCGGCAGGTAACAGGATATCAGGAGGCTGTCCGTCAAGGGACGCAGCTGGCGCAGAAGGCCGCCGAAGAGGAAGCTCGGAGGCGGGGAGCCAAAGGTCAGTTAGCGGTTACTGTACGGCAGGATGTCCAGAATGCGGCTATCGGATACGTGCCGATACCATGCGGGAGGTCAGCCTGGCAATGAAGATCATGGTGACCGCCTCGGGTACGGCGGGTTTCTAATGCCCTTGTTCGGCAGATGACGGTAGGAGGCAGGACGGAAAGGCTTTCTTCAGAGTAACGGTTGTCCCCATGGGTGGTGCCCCTGACAGGAAAGCAAAACGGGGTGCGTGTAACGCAGTTGGCATCCAACAGATATTTTTTGACCGATTATTGGCGATAGAGATTATATAAAAGCGCCAAAAAATTATATATTTAACAAAAATATACGGTATACTTATAAAATCTTTCCGGCTATGGTATCCTGATGATAGGATTGATGCCACAGCAAGGGAGGAAACCGCATGGAACCCAGGTTTGAAATCACCTTTTTAGCTGATAAAGGCCTGTTTCAGGAATATGGGGAACTGCATATTTCCAAGATCAGGAGCAGTATCCTTTACCTGATTATGGGATTTGTTTGCCTGGTTTGTGCGGGAGCGTTGTTTTTCCAATCGGTCATATCTCCGGATCCGCTGGATTCCCCGTCTTTTTTCTTCCTGTTTATGGGCCTGTTTTTTGTGATATACGGGCTGTTTTATGGGAAATTCCTTGGGTCAGTTATGTTTAAAAATGGGGATCGGACCTTTGCGGGTCAGCCAATGGTATACCGCTTTGATGACGGATATTTTTATGCGCTTTCCAGACTGCAGACCTCTACCATACGCTATGAGGCTATTATGGAGGTGGTGGAGAGCGAGAAGATCTTTGCCATGTATGTAGGCCAGGGCGCCGCGCTTCTGATGCCTAAGGATGGGTTTACTTTGGGTTCCGCTGACCAGTTCCGGGAATTTATCGCGGCGCGTACCGGGAAGCCGGTCAGGTTTATTTCGGTGAAAAAGCGGGTGTATTACCGGATAGCGGGTTTGATTGCGGCGGGACTGATTGTTGTGGCCGATGTGGCGGGGCCCATTTTATACGCCGGCTATTTGCGAAATGCCCCATCTACCCTTACTGTGGGGAATTACGCGATTACGGTCACAGGCGGTTTTTACCGGAATGAAGAAAGTGACTATGACTTGGAGATATACTGGGAGGAAGGCATTGGGCTCCTGGCGTGCTATTACAGCCAGGAAGACATGGAGTATTTCTGCGGTAAGCAGAATTCCACAGAGGAATATTTAAAAGAGTTTGTACAGACAGTACAAAGCGTGGAGCGGCCGGAATATGGAACTCTGCCCAACGGTACGACGTATTCCGCCCATTACTGGTCGGATGAAGAGGGAAATGAGTATTTTTACGTAAACTGCCTGTATGAGGATGGGGAGCGGGGAGGATATTGGCTGACGGAAGTATATTGCCTCAGGGAAAGCCGGGAGCAGTATGAGGAGAGATTTATGACCTGGGCGAATTCGGTAGTCGTCCAGTAGAGGAAAGGGCCGGCAGGCCGTATCATTCCGAAAAAAATCCCCCCATAGGGCGGATCCAGCCAGACCGGATGGATTCTGTCCATATGGGGGGATTCGGTTTGCCCAGAGGTTTTTACCGGCAGGGTGGGTTCAGGGAGTTAGGCCTGCTCTTCCTGCCATTTTTGGGCGTTTGCTTTGGAGATAGCTTTAATAGAGGGATCAGGGTAGGGAGACGCTTCTCCGCCGATACCATAGAGGAAATAAAACCCGTCAGGGGTCTGATAGAGTTTTTCCTCGTACCCAGCCGGATCGCCATAGTAGCTGAAGGCGCGGCTGGCTACCAATTGGGCGGTATCGGTATTGTATTCCTTTTTGCGAATGATTTTTTTCATGGCACACACTTTCCTTTCCAGGCCCAGCCCAAAGGTGCTTAGGGGCCTAACTGCGGTATGGATGTTGGCGCCTTTCGGGAACCCGGTGGGAGGAATAGGGGGCGGCCGCCAACGTTCCGCCGGCCGGGAGACAGGAACGGATTCCCTGTCCATATTGTAAAGCATTTCGCAAAGAAATGCAACAAAAATATGGAAATAATTGGATAATGCTTTTAACGGGTTCTTCAAGCGGAATACGGTTTTTTCCCGCTTGTATGGGGAATGCGAATACAGTATAATAAAAGGGTACAAGACTGTCCCGAAAGGCAGGGAAGGGTTATGAATGAAAACGATTTTCTCCGGGAGATCGGCCGTCAAATCCAGGAGTCGTTCCAAAAGGCAGTGTATTCCCAGGAATTCCATGGTATCAAGGTCACTATTCAGAATACAGCCAGAGAGATCAAAACCGCTTTCCAGGCCGGGTTCCCGCCGGGAGAAGAGGGGAGCCCTGTCGGCCAGCCGCATCCTTTCCAATCTCCCTTAACTGCGGAGCCTGCTGACATATCAAAAAGCCAGCAGGAGAAAATTCCCGGCAATATGGCGGCCGTACTGACCACCGTATTTGGTGCCCTGGGTATGGGGCTGGTTTTTGCGGGCGCGTTGGCGGGCGGTATATCGGCCCTGACCAATGGTCGGCTGGAGTTCCTGGCAGAGGTGGCCCTGGGGATTTTTACGCCGCTGCTGCTGATCAGCGGGGGGCTGCTGTTCTGGGGAGGCTATCTCCGCCGTCGTGTGAAACGGTACCGCTTGTACCGTGATCAGCTGAAGGGGCGCAATTTTTGTCCTTTGCAGGTGTTGGCATCCGCTGTAGGGCGGTCTCCCAGCTTTGTCGCCCGGGACCTCCGCAGGATGATACGCTTGGGACTGTTTCCGGACGCCCATGTGGATGATGAAAATACCTGTTTGATGCTGGATTTTGAGACATACCAGCTGTACCAGCAGGCAAAGCTGCGGCAGCAGGAGGCTTTGCGGGAGGAGCAGGAACCGCCGCAGGATGAGCTGGGGGCGGTGGTAGCCCAGGGACGGCGTACCCTGGCGGAAATCCGGGCCTGTAACGATGCCTTGCCGGGAGAGGAGATTTCCCGGAAGCTGGACCGGCTGGAAGCGGCGGCGGGAGCGATTTTCGATTATGTGAAACAGCATCCGGAAAAGCTGCCGGGGATCCGCCGTTTGATGAATTATTACCTGCCGACCACTCTGAAGCTGCTGGAAGCCTATCAACGGTTCCACCAGCAGCGGGTAGGAGGCAGGCAGATGCAGAAAACCAAGGCGGAAATCGAAGCCACCCTGGACACGATCAGCCAGGCGTTTGAAAATCTGCTGGATACCCTGATGCAGGATGATGTTCTGGATGTAGCCACGGATATTTCGGTGATGAAGAGCATGATGGAGCAGGAGGGACTTACAGGGGGATTCGGCAAAGACAAGGAAAATACCCCTTAAGACGGCTGCCCCAGAGAAAAGATCGTCAGAGGACAGAAAAAAGCGGTATCCTTGAGGAGAAACCCCTCCAAGGATGCCGCTTTTAAGTCAATTCTTATTTAGTCAGAGCTGAGGGGGAAAGATGATGGGCAGTCCGGCGTGAGGATAATCAGGCAACAGGCGGTTGGTCGCTGCTGTAGGCAAGATCTTTTTTACGGGAGGTCAGGGCGCGAACAAGATGCGACCGGAGCCCGGAACGGAAGAAGACAAGGTAGAGGATAGCCTCCAGCACTAAGGCGAGGAACACGTCCAGTACGGAATGCTGTTTGATGAGCACGGTGGAAGCGCATACCAGAATGGTAACCACCAGAGATATGCCTTTGAACCAGCGGCGGTTTTTAAAGTATTTGGAACGACACAGGCCGATATGGACAGCCAGCTGGTTGAGCACATGGATACTTGGCAGACAGTTGGTATTGGTATCGTTAGCGTAAATGACATTTCGGATAAAGAGGCTGAAAGGATCGGTACTGGTGATATGAGGGCGGAGGGGTTGGCCGTGGGGGAAGATGGCATACAAGGCCACGGCGATACCCATACCGGCGCAAAGCAGCAGTATGGTAGGGACAAAGACTTTCTTGTCCCAAACGCAGAGAAAAATCAATCCCGCGCCGACATAAAAGAACCAGAAGACATAGGGGATGACAAATACCGGCACAAAAGGCAGCAGGTAATCCAACCGGCAGGAGATCCAATATTGAGGCACGACGACCTGTTCCAGCAGATTGAATATAGAGGTAAGGAAGAAGAAAAGGAGGAACAGGAAGGCATGTCGATAATTATGCAGGAGGCTTCGGAGGGGCGGCTTTGAAGGAATCATGATATTTTCTCCCGAATCGGTGGAGTACCTGGCGTTGACGGCTTAGGCACCCATGTTGGATTTGCTTACAATCCCAGTATACTCCTGCGTTTGGGACAAAACAACCAGGTTAATAGAAGATTCAGGATTTCTTAAGAGGTTACGGGCACCGAAAGGGATCAGAGGAAAAGCCCGGTAACAGTCAGCCGCCGATGGAAAGGTGAAGGGTCATGACCGGCGGATATCCAGTTCACGGTAATTGCCCAGGAAGGAGAACACCGGCATTTCTTCCGACAGGGCGCAGAGCAGATCCACCGTAGCGGGGTTCTGGAGGCTGCCCACAAAATCCAGATAGAAAATATACTCAAATCCGCCGCTGCGTTGAGGGCGGCTTTCAATTTTGGTCAAATTCAACCCTTCCATGGCGAAGCGGGCCAGAACACGGTACAGGGAACCGGTCACATGGGGCAGAGTAAAGATCAAACTGATTTTATCGGCATCCTGGGGGATGGTGAGCTGGGAGGAAATAGCGATAAAACGGGTGGAATTATCGTATACCGTTTGAATATTATCATCGAGTATATCTAATTTGTATAAATCGGCGGCGGTTTTAGAAGCGACAGCGGCAATAGTGGGGTCTGCGGCCAGGGAAACCATTTCCGCGGCGGCAGCCGTATTGCTGTATTGCCGGGGTTCCAAATGATGGGCTTTGATGTAGTCGGCACATTGTTCCAAGGCCTGATGATGGGAATAAACCGCCGTGATGTTGGAGAGGCGGGTGCCAGGGATACCCAAAAGGCAATGATGGATAGGGATTTCCGCGGCGGCGGCGATGGTAAAGCGATGGGCCAGGATCAGGTCGTACACCTCGTTGACCGATCCGGCGGAGGAGTTCTCAACCGGTATCACCCCATAATCCGCCTCTCCTTTTTCAACGGCGGAAAACACATCGGAAAAGGCGTGGACAAAATGGGGCAGGGGGGCGCCGGGGAACATACGGAGGGCAGCCTCATGGGCATAGGCACCGGGACGTCCAGCGCAGACTACACGGGCCTGAGACGGGGGCAGGAGCCGGTTTTGGGCAAGCCGGATTTGTTGCCGGAGCGCCTGTCCCGCCGCCATCCGTCGGTGCTGCAGGCCCCGGGATACGTCCATGGCGGCAGCGAAAACCAGTGCGGCGGCCTCACCGTATCCATGGGGGGCCTCTTGGCGGACCCGGGTCAATATTTCGTCTTCCCGCTGTTGGTTGAGCACCGGCAGCCCCCGGGCCGCCTTATAGTCAGCGACCTCCAGGGAGCAGTCCAGGCGCCGGCACAGCAAGTCTAACAGCTGCCGGTCAATGCCGTCAATGTCCCGGCGGATATCACTGAGATCCCGAGGTTCGGATGCCATAAAAACCAGTCCTCCATTACAAATAGTATAAATAAGTACAAATTATACCAAATATCCATAAAATATCGCAGCGGGACACAGCGGAAAGAATCGGAACGGTTGTACAGATCCGGTAATCAGAGTGGGCGCCTGGCCCTGACGCGGGGAGCGGAGAAATGTGCGGTCAGTTCAGGTTACCGATATCCATCCCGTTCCAGCAACAGATCCAGCAGGCCAAAAGCCAACGCGGCTTCCACCACCGGCAGGGCGCGGGGGACAATACAGGGATCGTGCCGCCCCTTGATCACCAGGGTATCGTTTTCCCCTGTGGCCAGATTGACTGTTGGCTGGGGCAAACCGATAGAAGCGGTAGGTTTTACCGCCACCCTGACAATCAAGGGCATACCGTTGGTGATGCCGCCCAGAACTCCCCCATTATGGTTGCTGGCGCAGGTAAATCCCTGACCGGATACCCGCATGGAATCGTTGGCCTGACTGCCCCTCAGGGCGGCAATGGCGAAACCATCGCCGAATTCCACCCCTTTAACGGCGGGGATAGCGAACAGCAGGGAAGCCAGCCGATTTTCCACTCCATCGAACATGGGGGAGCCTATCCCGGCGGGGAGGCCTACAGCGGCAGCCTCTATCAGTCCGCCGACGCTGTCGGCGGCCAGACGGGCTTCTTCCACCGCGGAACGCATAAAGGGCTCGGCTTTTTTATTCAGCAGGGAGAAGGGAACGGCGGACAGGGCTTCCAGCTGTTGGGGTGTCAGGGAAACAGGATGAAAAGGGGTATCATCCACCCCGGCGATGCGATAAATATGGCCACCGACCGTAATCCCACGGCGGCGGAGGATCTGCCTGCATACCGTACCGGCGAATACCAGGGGTGCGGTCAGACGGCCGCTGAAATGGCCGCCGCCCCGGATATCGTTGAAGCCCTTGTAGCGGATATAGCCGGAATAGTCGGCATGGCTGGGCCTGGGAAGAGCCGTCAGGTTGCCGTAATCCCCGGAACGCTGGTTTTCATTGACGATTTCAATGGCCAGGGGAGCGCCGGTTGTGTGCGGCACCCCATCCGGTCCGGGTAGGGTACCGGAGAGGATCCGGGGCGTATCGCTTTCCACACGCTTGGTGGAGGTCTGATCCCGGCCGGGAGCCCGACGAGCCATCTGGGTACGGATTTCCTCCAGATCAAGGGGTTCCCCGGCCGGGAGCCCGTCCAGCACACAGCCGATAGCCGGGCCATGGCTTTCGCCGAAGATGGACAGGCGCAAAGCGTTTCCGAACTCCGAAGACATGGACATTTCCTCCCAAATGCGCGAAATCCTCAAAGAAACCGGGCCAGCTTTTCCGGACGCATTCAGCGCCGGAAATTTCCACCGGGTTACGGCAGGCCAGGGCAGCCACCGCCATACTCATGACAATACGGTGGTCTCCATACCCGGGGACGCAGCCTCCTTTCAGCTGCGGGACCCCGTGGATCAGCAGTTCATCCTGGCGTTCCTCCACCCGGGCGCCCAGCCGGTTGAGGCAGTCGGTTACAGCGGCTAATCGGTCGCTTTCTTTCAGCCGCAGCCGACCAGCGTTGTAGATCCGGGAATCCCCCAGAGCCACCGACGCGGCTACCGCCAGGACGGGTACCAGGTCTGGAATTTGAGAAGCATCAATATCCAGGCCGCGGAGAGGGGACTTCCGGCATCGGATAATTCCCCGGGACACGATCAGTTCCGCACCGAACCGGCGGAACAAAGTCAGGGCCATTTTGTCTCCTTGGGCGGAATCCCGTTTCAGTCCGGGAATGCGCACCTCGCCCCCCAGAGCGCCCATACCCAGCAGGAAAGCGGCCTGGGACCAATCCCCTTCCACCGTCAGGTTCCGGGGGATATATTGCTGGTTGCCGGGAATGTCCCAACCGCCCGGCCGGGAGTGGACGGTGATGCCCATCTGATCCAGAGCGGTGAGGGTCATTTCCACATATCCAGCGGATTCCAAGGGAGTGGTGAGGCGGATCTGGCTGTCCTCCCCGCACAAGGGCAGGGCAAACAGCAGACCGGTAATGAACTGGCTGGACACATTGCCCTCCAGCTGATACAGGCCCCCGGTCAGGCGCCCCGACAGGGATAAAGGCAGGACGGCGTCACCCTCGGGGCAGGACAGGGACACCCCATGATGGGGGAGGCAGTCGAAGTAGGTTGTCAGAGGGCGGAAAGGGAGGCGGCCTTGGCCGGTAAACATCGCGGGGATACCCAGGGCAGCCAAAATAGGGATAAAGAAGCGGAGGGTGGAACCGCTTTCGGTACAATCAATGGTGATAGGCGGATGCGGCGATTCAGGCCGGGCGGTCAGCAGGATGTGATCCTGGTTATCCTGGGCCTGAATACCCAGGGAATCCAGGGCCCGCAAGGTTGCACGAATATCATCGGATATGAGAGCGCTGTCATTGTCCCGCAGCCGGGAGACTTTGCAAACCGAACCGACCAGGCCAACCTGTCGTTGCTGCAGCAGGGCCAGGGCAGCGCAGATCAAAGCGCGATGGCCTGAGGATTTGGAAGGGGGAGGGGTCAATTGCCCGGCGATAAGGGAAGGGGTAATTCGGGCGGTAGTCATAAGAAGTTCCTTCCTTTCTAGGGGGATAGGCATCCCCATGTGAAGATCATACCCTATAGTTTCAGGGCGGGGGAGGCGGAAGCCTACAGGAAAAAGGAATCCAGCTGGCTGATAGGGAGGGGATGAACAAAGGCACGGCCAATGTCCCGGAGGAGGACTAAATCCAGTCCGGCAGCGGAGCGTTTTTTATCCAAGGCAGCGTTGGCCAGATATTGTTCAGGTGGTACGGGGTCGTGGGTGGGAAGGCCGTATTTGGTCAACAGGGAACCGATACGGTCCGCCGTACCGGCAGGGGTCAAACCGGCCCGTTCCGCCGCCTGGGTCACCAGCATCATGCCGATGCCCACCGCCCGTCCATGGGAATACTGGTAGTTGTAGTGTTTTTCCAGGGCATGGCCCAGGGTATGGCCGAAATTCAGGAGTTTCCGAAGGCCGGATTCTCGTTCATCCGCCTCCACCACCCGGCGCTTGATGTCCACTGCCCGTCGAACCGTGTCCGCGGCGTTGAGGGAGGAGAGGGCGTCGCTGTTTTCCAGATCGGAGAAAAAGGCGGCATCCTGGATACAGGCGGCTTTGATCACTTCAGCCATGCCGTCCGCCAGGAACGCAGGAGGGAGGGTGGATAGGGTATTGATGTCGGCCACTACCAGGCGGGGCTGCCAGAAAGCGCCCACTAAATTTTTCCCTTCAGGGATATCCACCCCGGTTTTTCCTCCCACGGAGGAATCCACCTGAGCCAGGAGGGAGGTAGGCAGCTGGATAAAATCCACGCCCCTCAGCCAGGTAGCGGCGGCAAAGCCGGTGAGATCCCCGGTAACACCGCCGCCAAGAGCGGCCAGCAGATCACCCCGGGTCAGGTTTTCCGCGGCCAGCCTGGCATAGATTTCCTGAACAGTGGCCAGGCGTTTGCGTTCCTCCCCTGCCTGGAAGGTGAACAGGGAGGCGGAATAACCCGCTTTTCGAAAGCTGTCCAGAACCTGCTCGGCGTACAGGGGCGCCACATGGGAATCCGAGACGAGCAGTACCCGATTTCCGGTATTGACCGTCCGGGCCATAGCGCCGGTTCCGGAGAGCAGGCCCTGTCCGATGACAATATCATAGGGCCGTGAGGCCTGTACATGAAGGGTTTTCATGAGACACATCCATCCTTTCCTCATAGGGAGACCCCAAAACGCCCGGCTTGGGACTGTCCGGAGGCTTGGCAGGGATTCTCAAGGGTGCCAGGCGTTTTGTCAGGGGAAGGCCATCCGGCATTTTCTGCCTGACCGCCGATGGGAAAGCCGGCGCGGCATCCGGCATGTCAGCCTGGAGGTTATTCCCCCAATCGTTCCTTGACCAGGCGGCCCCGGCGGATGACTTCAGCCACAGCCGTCTGGTTCCCGGAAGCCACTGCTTCCCGAGCTGCCTGCAGCCTGGCGATCAGGCCATCCAGCTCATCGCACAGCTTATCCTGATTCATCAGGAACAGCTGGCTCCAGAGGGTTTCGTCCACCGCCGCCACCCGGGAAACGTCCCGGTAGCTTCCGGCGGAATAACCTTTGTGATCAGGGCATTGAGGGGACTGGACATAGGCGCCGGCCAGCACATGGGGCAGCTGGCTGGTAAAAGCGATCATCCGGTCATGCTCTTCCGGATCAGTAACGGTGACTCCGGCGCACCCCAGATGGGAAGCGATTTGTCTCATCCGGCGGACCGCGGACTCCGATGTATGGGGGGTAGGGGTTAAAATATAGCTGGCTCCCCGGAATAGATTGCCTGTGGCGTTGAGAAAACCGCCCCGTTCCCGTCCCGCCATGGGATGCCCGCCAAGGAAACACAGGCTTTTTTCCCGGCACAGGGGTTCACAGGCCTCTACGATCTGCCGCTTGACCCCGCATACATCCGTGACCAGAGTACCGGGCCGCAGATACTCCCGTGTTTCCCGCAGGCAGCTAACCGCCGCTTTCGGGGGAAGGGCCAGGATCAGCAGTTCCGCCTGACCCAGGGCTTCGGGGCATGGAATATTCTGGACGGCGCCGGAAGCCAGGGCGGCATCCTGGGTTGCCGGATCCCGGTCATAGCCCAGGATGGTATACCCTCCATGTTTTTGCAGGGCCAAGGCCATGGAGCCGCCGATCAGCCCGAGGCCGATAATGGCAATGGTAGTGGTCATGAAGGAGACATCCTTTCTTGGAATAACGGCATGCGGCCGGGATTGGCAGCGCTTGTCCCCGGATGAAGGAAGCGGGGAAAACGGCAGCTTTCCGGCTCAGGATTTACCCATGGAAACAGCGTCCACCCGGCCTGCCAGCGTCCCTGTGGTACGGGGCGAGACAGGCATCCCGCTTCCGGAGAGGGAAAGAGGGAAACGGACCGTTAATCCTGCCGGACCGATAGTTCCTTACCGAACAGGGGGGCAATCTCCCGGATGCGGGATGCCAACTGTTCAAACTGAGCGGGCGTAAGGGATTGGGCGCCGTCGGATAGGGCGTGAGGCGGATCGTTATGAACCTCAATAATCAGTCCGTCAGCTCCCGCGGCCACGGCTGCCAGAGCCAAAGGCTCTACCAGCCAGCTGATACCGGAGGCGTGGGAAGGATCCACCACTACCGGCAGGTGGGAGAGCTTTTTCAGCAGGGGAACGGCGGCAATATCCAGTGTATTGCGGGTCATGGTTTCAAAGGTACGGATGCCCCGTTCGCAGAGGATGACCCGGGAATTCCCGGAGGCCATAATATATTCAGCGCTCATCAGCAGTTCCTCAATCGTATTGGCCAGGCCGCGTTTGAGGAGGATTGGCTTATCGCATTTGCCCAGTTCTTTGAGCAGTTCAAAGTTCTGCATATTCCGGGCGCCAACCTGGATGATATCCACGTCCTCGAACAGGACCAGGTGGGCGGGGGACATGATTTCGGTAACGATGGGCAAGCCGGTTTGTTTCCGGGCATGGCGGAGCAGTTCCAGGCCTTCGGCGCGCAGGCCCTGGAAGGCATAGGGGGACGTACGGGGCTTGAAGGCGCCGCCCCGGAGGAAACCGGCACCGGCGGTTTTTACGTCCTGGGCAACCTGAACGATCTGTTCTTCGCATTCCACCGAGCAGGGTCCGGCGATAATCCCCAGCTTTCCTCCGCCGATAGCCGAGCCGTTGCCCAGATCAATAACGGTATCATCGGGGTGGAATTTCCGGTTCGCTTTTTTATAGGGTTCCTGTACCCGTTTGACGCTCTGGACGATATCCTGGGCGCCGATGGATTCGATATCCACGGCAGCGGTGTCCCCCAGGAGGCCCAGCACCACGGAATGTTCTCCATACCAGGCGTTGACCTTAACGCTGTTCTGTTTTTCCAGCTGACGGGAGAATTCCTCCACCTGTTTTTGGGTAACGCCGGGTTTTAACACAATAATCATAGTGGATCAAGCCTTTCTTATGGTGTGGAGCGGGATGGATAGAATCAATGGCGGACGCTCTTTCCGGCCGCTGATCCGGGTCCCGCCGGTAGCGGCGGGAAACCCGCCGGCATATAAAAAAGGCGGGGCTCATCTATGAGCGCCGCCTTAACAACCAATTTGCCATTTTCATTTATGTTTTGGCCGCAGGCCTGCTCATAGAGATTATTACATTGTCGGTTGCCGCGCAGCAAAAAACGCTCCAGCCCCAAAAGTAGCTGAAGGGTACAAAGCCGGTAAATCGTTTAGGCGCGTGCAACTGAGACATGGGTGAACCCCGTTTCTTGGCAGTGTATAGAGGAGAGAAAATTGCGCTACCTTCTTATAATAAAATTTTCTGAGTAATTTGTCAACAAATAAACTACGGAAAATTGTCATAATTGGCGAGGATATTGTGAACATATTCCCCATAGAGGGGAAGGATTCAGAGTTGATTTAGGATAGATTGTACGACAACAGTGGGAAC
>CALWMQ010000145.1 GCA_944382025.1 uncultured Clostridia bacterium
TGCCCGCAAGCGGGGCAAATAGGCGGCTGTTGGCTCACCTTTACTGCGCTTCGGGGCCGGTCTATCCCTAAGGATAAACCGGCCCCGTTTTTTATCTGTGTTTCCAGGAAGTCCCGTGTAGCAATGACCATTGAGGCTCAACAGCGGCCTGAGGTGTCCTGCGAACGCAAGGTAGCACAAACACCGGCGTAAAAACGGTCTGGAGAAGTTGTGAGTACCGATAGCTTCCCAGGAAGAAAGCGGGAAAAATCCAGCGTGTTTCAGGAATGGCTGCTTATTTTTCGCTGCGCCCGGCGGAAGTCGGAAGGGGAGATGCCGTTGCGTTGGCGGAACCTCTTGGAAAAAGCGAAGGCGTCGGCGTATCCCATCTGCCCGGCGATATCGCTCAAAGGCTTGTCCGTGAAAGCCAGAAGTTCCCTGGCCCATCGGTTGCGCAGGTCGGCAAGATACTGTAAAGGTGTTTGTCCGTATTCCCTCCTGAAAACCCGGCACAGGTAATCATAGGTATAATGGAATTCGTGTTCCAGCGCGGCCCGATCCAGAGAAGAGGCGTATTCCCGGCAAAGAAGGGACATGATCCGCTGAGGGAGAGGATCCCGGATATCGGAGCAAGATCCTGTATATTGAGAAGCGGTGCGCATCCAGATATCCAAGATCCGTAAAAAGAGTGTCTGCTGGGCGAAAATATTATCCGGCCTGCCCATCTGCTGACGGAGCTGTTCCAGCAGCGGCAGCAGGCTATCATCCTCATATCGTCCCCGCAGCGGCAGGCGTACGCCTGCCTGTTCTCCGGACGGAAACAAGCCTGTATCGGTACCACGGGGAAATACCGACGGGCGGAAATGGATATAATAGTACTCCGCGTCCGGCGACGGGCGCAGCCCGCTTTGATACATATCCGGCAGCTGTACATACCATTCCCCGGCTTCCAGGCAAGTTTCCCGGCCGTTTTCCGTGAACCAGAGGGTTCCATGAAGCATAAACAGCAAGATATAATCCGGATTGTACCGGGTGATATGGACCTCGTTGGCGGAAAAGCGGGTACGGCCGCAGACAAACGCCGCAGGGAGAGGACAGAGCTGTAACAGGAAAGTAACCGTTTGGGTGGGCATGATAGGGAATCCTCCTAACTGGCAGTCCGGGTTTGGACAGGCGCCGTCCTGATCCGGACATGGAAGCAGCCGGATAGCCGCATTACAATGGGGATAGGAGACGGGCCTTGGCAGCCGTTACTTTTTATAGTAAGGATGGTAATAAAATGTGTGAAATGAAGTATCAGTCAATACCCCATGACAAGGTGGACCTGACCGGTGGCTTCTGGGCTGGCCGGCAGGAGCTGAACGCCCATACCACCCTTTGGGCGGTCAGGGAACGCTTCGCGGAAACCGGGCGTTTTGACGCGTTCCGGTTTGATTGGCGGGAGGGAATGCCCAACAAGCCGTATCTTTACTGGGTAGGCGATGTGGAAAAATGGATGGAGGCGGCCGCTTATGTTTTAAAGCGGGAAAAGGATCCCCGCCTTGAGGAAATCATCGACCGCCTGGCGGAGCGGATTGAGCGTCAGCAGGGAGAGAGCGGCTATTACCATGTAACCTTTTCGGCCCTGGCCCCCGCGGAACGCTGGACCAACCGGAACGCTCATGAGCTGTATGCGGCCGGCCATTTGATGGAAGCGGGGGTAGCCTACTATGAGGCCACGGGGAAAGATCGGCTGCTGCGCTGCGCGTGCCGGTTTGCGGATGAAATTGAGCGGGTTTTTGTCAAAGACGGGGAAGCAGCCTTTGTGACGCCGGGCCATGAGGAAATTGAACTGGCGTTGGTCAAGCTGTATCGCTGCACCGGTGAGAAGCGGTATTTGGAGCTAAGCCGTTTTTTTATTGACCAGCGGGGGAATAACCAAAAGGACCGGCCTGTTCAGGAATGGTGGAACAGCCGCTATGAGCAGGCTCATGCGCCTGTGAGGGAGCAGGATACAGCGGAAGGGCATGCCGTTCGGGCGGTATACCTGTATTCCGGGATGGCGGACCTGGCCTTCGAATATGGAGACAGCGCTTTGAAAGAAGCCTGCCGGCGCCTGTTCCGCAGCATTGCGCAACGCCGGATGTATGTCACAGGAGGCATTGGGTCCTGCGCCCGGGACGAGGGGTTTACCATCGACTATGACCTGCCCAACCTGACAGCCTATTCTGAAACCTGCGCGGGAATCGGACTCATGTTGTTCGCTTCCCGGATGCTGCAGCTGGAAGCGGATTCTTTATACGCCGATGTGGCGGAGAGGGTATTGTATAATGCCTTTCTCTCTTCCACCTCCTTGGACGGTACCGCCTTTTTCTACGAGAACCCGCTGGAACTGGATCCCCGCCTGGTTCATCGGGAGGTGTTTGCCAAGGAACCCACCCGGATGCCGTCCACCCGGCGGATGAAGGTATTTTCTACCTCCTGCTGCCCGCCGAATATCACCCGTTTTGTGGCCTCGGTCAGCGGGATGCTGTATACCATCCGGCAGGATGCGGAAGTGCTGTACGTGCATCATTTTATGGATAGCCGTGCCCAGGTGGAAGTGGGAGGGCAGAGGATGACAGTGGTTCAAAGCACCGCTTACCCCCAGGAAGGAACCGTAACCCTGTCCGTGGAGAACCCATTAGTTAAGCGTATGGCGGTGAGGATCCCGGGCTGGTGTCAGGAATGGATGGTGGAATACGGCGGACAGACCCTCTCCCTTACCCCGGAAAAAGGGTATGTGTATTTTGACTGCCCCCGGGAAGGGGAGCCCGTCACCATCCGGTTTTCCATGAAACCCCAACTGATGGAAGCCCATCCCGCCGTCCGGGATGCGGGGGGACGGGTAGCGTTGCAGCGTGGGCCGTTGGTATATTGCCTGGAAGGGGTGGACAACGGGGAGAACCTTCGGGACATCCAACTGGATCTGTCATCCCCCATCACTGAGGAGTTTGACCCGCAGCTAGGCGCTTTTGTCCTGGGAGCCTCAGGATGGCGTAAGGATCCGGAAGGCTATCAGGGATTATATCGTCCGGCCGGCCTGCCGAGGATCCGTCAGGATCTGCGGTTTATCCCATATTACGCCTTTGCCAACCGGGAGGAATGTGAAATGATTGTATGGGTCAATATTTAAGTGTTTGCCGGTAATATGTATATTGTAGCACCCAGATCAAAAAGTGCAACAAGTTTCCAGCGGCTGATCCGTTATGACATACGGATCGGCCGCTGCTGCATGTTGAAAGTTTTTGTTTTTTCATATGCCATCTGTGTTTCACGCAAAGGGAAAAGGCTGCTGAGTTGGCTTTGTTCTTTATCTGTAGACAACAAGATTCATTCTTAAGCAGTGTCTGGGGATATAGGACCATTTTTGGCTATGCGTTGCTCAGCTTGGCTGCTGATTTTTGAAAAAATGGTAAAGCTCATTCATCATATTGGATAATTAGCCAATATTCTGTCATGATCATATAAAAAGTAGTCCGGTGCGGAAAAGCCATGTTGATTATTTTGTTTTATTATGATACAATTATGCTGAAATAAGCAGGAGCCTGGGAGGCGGAGCATGGACGGGCAAGAAATGCGGGCGGTATTTATCGACCGGGATGGTACCATGGGCGGTAACTATACAGTGGAATATCCTCAGGATTATCAGGCTTTCCCGGGAACTAAAGAGGCGTTTTCTTTACTGAAGCGGCACCATTTCCTCCCAATGGTTTTTACCAACCAGTCGTGTATTGCCCGGAGAAAAGACGGAGGATACAACTTTGCGGCGGAGTTTGCGGAAATTGGAGCATGGGATTGGTTCATATGTCCTCATGATGAGCCGGACCATTGTGATTGCCGGAAGCCGAAACCGGGCCTGCTTTACCAGGCTCGGGATAAGTACCATCTGAACCTGCGGCAATGCTATGTAATTGGTGACCGGTGGAGCGACATGATGGCTGGAGGCCAAGCGGGTTGTCGGCTGATTTTAGTGCGGACGGGGCGCGGTAATGACGCCTTGACAGTGGATCGGGAAAAATGGGCCATGTATCAGCCGGAGCTGGTGGCTGACACCCTGCTGGACGCGGCTCGCTGGATTTGCGGTCATCAGGCTGATGAGCATACCTCAGCCCAGTCCTCAAATAAGACCTGAGGTTTTCGGAAGGTTTGAAAGAGCGTATTTGACGGCAGAGAATTCTCCTCGTCGGCAGTTTGCCCCGTACCTGCCCGAACAGGAACATCCTCCGCCTTGCCACCAGTCCGCTGTGGCTATTGGCCAGCGGTGATGCTCTCCGGTTATTCGTCGGCTTGCTGTGGCAGATTCCAGGACGGCATTGTGTGGGAGCATAACTTTGTCATGGGACAGGATGCTTTGTGCGGTACTTGTATTTTATCTAGATATTACTGGATAGCAAGCAGAACAGAGGACGCCGGGCGCCTTAGGACTTATCTGTCATATGTGATGCCCGACGGAATACTGGGAAACGTGCCCGTACTCCTTTGGCGGTTTGCGTACAGATGGGAGCCGCTTGTACACAGGAAACTGACATCAAGCGGAGAGGCTGCGGTTTAGACAGGCTTGCTGAGTGCGCTTCGGGTCAACGAACCTGTCAGCCTCTGCGGAACCGGCTGGCAGGCAAGTCGGAGAAGTGTGGTTATCCTAGCCTGCAATAGGCTGCGCAGATGATGTTTTTCTGCCGATTATAATCCCATTGATACCAATAGAAAGAACGCCGCTTCTGCTGAAAGGCGTTTCCTTATGGCGTGAAACGCCCTCATAAGTATAGGAAAGAAGGGGTATTTCATGGTAAACCCGAGAAACAGTTCCCAGATCCGGCGGAGCAACATCCAAACCTTGCTGGCATCTATCAGGCAAAACGGGCCTATTTCCAAACGGGATCTGCAGAAATTGACAGGGCTCAGTTGGGGGGCGGTGTCATCCCTAACTGGACTTCTGCATGAAAGCGGGTACGTAGTGTATACCGGCAAGCAGATTACCAATATGGGCCGCAAGCCTTCCGAACTGGATATTAACCCGGATGATCATTACCTTATAGGAGTGGATCTGAACCTTTCAGGCATATGCGGGGTAGTCACTGACATGAAAGGACGGATTGTCAGGGAATGGTTACGCCTGTTTGCCCGGAACGAGTACGATTGCATCATGGAAACGCTTTTCTCCTTGCTGGATGAAATCCTGCATGAGGTATTCCCCCACAAGCATATTATTGGGATAGGGCTTGCGGTTCAAGGGTTTGTGGACATTGAAAATGGCTTATCGACCTATTTCCCCCACGTACAGCACTGGAAGGATGTACCGCTGCGCCGGATTTTAGAGCAGCGGTATGGTTACCCGACTCTTCTGATGCATGATCCGCACTGTATCATGGTAGCGGAACGGGCTTTCGGGAATTCGTTCATGCGGATCGCACAGAATGCCGTGATGATCCGTCTGGATAATGGGATTGGAATGTCTTTAATGGCTAACGGCCAGCTGTATCTGGGCGCCAATGGCAAAAGCGGGGAGTTTGGACATATCCCCATCGACCCGGACGGTCCTCTTTGTTCTTGCGGGAACCGAGGGTGCCTGGATGAATATGTGTCCGGCAACGGGCTGGTGCGCCGATTCATTGAACTGGTGAACCAGGGTAGGGAGACTAGTGCCGATATCGACAGTATCGGAAATACTGGGTACAAGACGCTGGGAGCGGCAGGGCTGAACGGTGATTCTCTGTGTCTGGAGCTGTTCCGACAAATGGGAGAGTACCTGGGTTTATCCCTGAGCATACTTTTCAATATGTTTAATCCCGATTTGGTGGTACTGTATGGTGATCTGACAGCCTATCGCTCTCTATTTACCGATGCCATAGAAAAGCAGTTGGCCTCCCATGTATACGCGGGCATCCCGGTAAAATTGGATTATTCTGAATTGGGCCGTAATGCGGCGGCCCAAGGCGTAGCGCTGCTGGTTTCCAATCAGGCTATAGAGGAACTGGATCTGGGAGAAGGAGAAGCCGTGGCAGCGGAAGGCCAGCGTCCAGGAGAAGTAACGAGATATGGCAATGCGGTTGACGTGCGGGACTGATTAACAGGTTGTGGATCATGCGGGGCAGGCCCGTGTTTAATTATATTAAGAGATGATAGAAATGGAGAGGAAGCAATGGATACGTTAGGTTACCATGTCGGCATTGATATTGGCGGTACCAAGACAGCGCTGGGGGTCTTTGACAGGGAGTTTCGGATGGTATCTACGGAGGCAATGCCAACCATTCCCCAAGAGGGGTGCTATGACCTTGTGGTGAGGATTGAAAAGGCTTGGAGATCCCTTCTCAAACGGAACGGTTTGTCTCCCCGGGATATTCGGTCGATAGGGGTAGCTTGTCCTGGTCCCTTGGACCTGTCGGAAGGGAAAATTGTTTATATTCCAACTATGGGGTTCCGTGACGAGCCGCTGAAAGAGTATCTGGAGGGAGTTCTACAGTTTCCGGTTGCTTTGGAAAATGATACCAATGCCGCAGCGCTGTGTGAAAGCATCTTTGGTCAGGGAAAGGACTGCCAAATGGTGGCTTATGTCACCATCAGCACGGGAGTAGGATGTGGGCTGGCCTATCAGGGGCATATTGTGGATGGCCACAGCTTTGCCGCAGGGGAACTGGGCCATCTGAAGGTGGAACGCAATGGACGGGCCTGCCCCTGCGGAGGGAGAGGATGCCTGGAGGCGTATGCGTCCGGAACGTCCATTGCGCAGATTGCCTCCCAGCGTGCGGGGAGGGCTATGGACACCAAGGAGGTTTTCGCGGGTGCCCGGGAAAACCGTCAACCAGAAGCGGATGTCGTAAGGGAAGCGGCGGATTGCCTTGGGTATGGTATCGCTGCCCTGTATCAGATCGTAGATCCGGATATAGTGGTCTTGGGAGGAAGCGTGACCAAGGATTATGAAGTGTTCAAAGACGATTTGGAGCAGGCGGTACGAAGGTATGTCCAGCCCGTGTCGGGAAGAGATTACCGGATAACGGTTTCCGCTTATGGTGGGATGCAGGTACTATTGGGCGCGGCTTATTATGGGGCGCAGCAGGCAGAGAAACAGGGAGTGGCGGCAAGCGTTTGTCGGGAATTATAACAAGCGTTTATAAAAATCACATATAGTTTTGCCAGGTGGGATTTTGCGGCACTGGACAGCTGTACAGGCAATGATATAGCAGGTGGTACAGCTGCTTTGGCGGGAAATGTCAGGTCGCTGATACAACGAGAGTTTCTCAAGTGGCAATTTCATGTAATCATAAAGGAATAAATTTGTAGAAAATGCCTTTTTTGTATTGACATATATAAATAATAATGATATTATTTGTTTGTGATTGCGGATACAATGTTCTTGTTCCACTGGCAAACAATGATTAATATGGTTGAAATACCCAAATAATCCACACAAAGCAACACGTGTGTCAATAATTATATTTTATTGTGATATAATAGTGGGACCAGCGGCTCTCTCATGACTGCCGCTTTGCCGAAAACCGCAAGATAAGGGGGCTGGCTTGTGAAACAGGTTGTCAACATCCGGAGAGGACTGTGCGTTTTCTGTATGGCTGCGGTCCTCATAACAGGGACGGGTTCCCTCTCCGCCCAGGCTGCTTCATCGCCGCTGGTCACTGACACTGAGGCTGCCCAGTCGGCAGATACCTCTGACAGGAATTACGATGCTTATTTGGCAACATACACCGGTGCGCAGCGTCCTGAGACTTCTGTGCTGGCACTGGGGCCCGCGGCGCAATATGCAAATGGTGAGGGCGTTCCCCGCATAGAAACCGGAATTGGCGGAATCCAGGAAGAGGCGGTTCTCTCCGAGGAAGGGGAAGGGCTGACTTGGATTGTCACTGTACCTCAGGCGGGATTGTATAATCTGAAATTGGAGTATTATCCGGTGAAAGGCGCCTCTTCTACTATTGAGCGGGAGCTCATTCTGAATGGAACCATCCCTTTTGACAACGCCTCGCATTTTACCTTTCACGGTAACTATGAGAATGCTGGTCAGGAGAGCGCCGATTATGTCTTCCAGCGGGATTCCCGGGACAATGATATCCGTCCCAGCCAGGTGGAAGCCCCCATATGGATGGAAGCCGCTTTTACGGACTATTTGGGATATACGGCCTCCCCTTATCTGTTTTATTTTCAAGAGGGAGAAAACACTCTGACCTTATCCGCCAGCCATGGTGATATCTGGATCCGCAGTATCTGCCTGTACCAAGAGGAGGAGCTCCAATCTTATGCTCAGGTGCGGGAGAGATATGCTCAGGAAGGATATGAGATTGCCCAGGGAGAGATTTTGTATATTCAGGGTGAAGAAGCCCGCTATAAATCTGATCCCATGCTGTACCCAACCAGTGACCGCAGTTCGCCCAGCACGGTGCCGTACAGTGTATCCAAAATTCGGTTGAACACTATCGGCGGGGCCAGCTGGAAGAATGTAGGGCAGCAGATCACCTGGGAAATCACTGTAGAGGAAAGCGGCCTTTACCGTTTAGGTATCAAATACCGGCAAAATAGTGTGCGGGGTATGCTGGTTCACCGCCGCCTGAAAATCGATGGGAAGGTACCTTTTGCCGAAGCGGAGGATATTACTTTCGGTTACAGTGGTTCCTGGCAGAATTTTGAGCTGAGCGCGGATGGGGAACCCTGTTATCTCTACTTTGAAAAAGGACGGACCTATCAGCTGTCCTTGGAAGTATCGGTAGGCAGCATGGCCCAGCTGCTGGATACGGCCAATGAAAGCCTGAACCAGCTCAATTATGCCTATCGTCAAATTCTCATGATCATGGGAACCCAGCCGGACCGTTATCGGGATTACCAACTGGAGAAGCAGGTGCCAGAGGCTTTGGAAATTTTGAAGGAGCAGGCGGCAATACTGCAGCAGCTGACAGACAGGTTGTATGAGCTGACCGGGAAGAGGAGCTCTTCTACGGGAGTAGTGACCAAGCTGGCGGCTCAGCTCCAAAGCATGGCGGACAAACCGGAACTGGTACAGCGGAAATGGTCAGATTTTAAATCCAACCTCAGCGCATTCGGCGACTGGATTATCAGTGCACAGGATCAGCCTTTAGAAATCGACTATCTGACCCTGCTTCCCGAGGGGACAGAGATGCCGCAGGCTCAGGCAGGATTTTTTGCTCAGCTCAAGCATGAAGTGGGAGCTTTGGCGGCGTCCTTTATCGAGGACTATAACAGCATAGGATCCGTATCGGATGAAGATTCCGCCATTACGGTATGGGTACAGACCGGCCGTGACCAGGCTCAGATTCTGAAATCTCTGGTGGACAATATTTTTACCCCGGAAACGGGGATCAGCGTCAATATTCAATTGGTGCAGGGGGTACTGCTACAGTCCATTGTAGCGGGGCGCGCACCGGATGTTGCCCTGAATATTGCCGCCGGAGATCCGGTGAACTACGCTATGCGGGGCGCCCTGGTGGATTTGAGCGGGTTTGATACCTATTCGGAAGTAGCCCAACGTTTTGCACCGAGCGCATTGGTGCCTTTTCAATATCAGGGCGGGGTATACGCTTTGGCGGAAACCCAGACGTTCCCAATGCTTTTTTACCGCACCGACATTTTTGAGGAACTGGGTCTGGAGGCCCCGCAGACCTGGGATGATGTGATCGCCATGCTCCGGACTCTGCAGAAGAATAACTTGGATCTGGGGATTGGCACCGATTCTATGGGTACATATGCCATGCTGTTGTACCAGTACGGCGGTTCTCTCTATACCGAAGACGGTTCATCCAGCGCTATTGACAGCTACGCCGGTATCCAGGCGTTTGAGACATGGACCTCCTTTTTTACCGACTATGAGACCCCGCTGACCTATAATTTCGTCAACCGGTTCCGCAGTGGGGAAATGCCGGTGGGAATTGTGGACTATTCCAATTACAATACCCTGTCGGTGTTTGCCCCGGAAATTCGGGGAATGTGGGAGATGGTTCCGGTCCCCGGGATCGAAAAGGAGGACGGCACCATAGACCGCAGCGTGGCGGGGACCAGCACAGGCTGTATTATGCTGAAGGACTGCCGAAACCCGCAGGCAGCCTGGGAGTTTCTGGACTGGTGGACGTCCGCGGATGTCCAGCTGGAGTATGGCAAGGAGCTGGAGAGCCTGCTGGGTGTGGCGGCACGTTACACCACGGCCAACCTGGAGGCGATAGCCAGCCTGGATTGGAGCAAGCAGGACTATGCCAATCTGACCTTGCAGCAGAGCTGGACGAAAGGGAATCCGGAGGTGCCCGGAGGTTACTATACAAGCCGGCACATTGACAACGCGTTCCGCAATACGGTTTACCATGACCGGCAACCCCGGGATACTTTATTGGAGTATGTAAAGCTGATAGATGCTGAAATCGAGAACAAGCGGGCGGAATTCCACTTGAACGGCTGAAAGGGGAGAGGTATCCGATGGCAAAATCCGCACAGGGTGCTTTAGCGCGTCCGGTCAGCCGGCGGGCCTATGCCGCGCGCAACGCCCGGCTGGAACTCAGACGACTGGGCGGCGATATACGAAAAAGCTGGAGGTCCTATCTTTTTCTTCTGCCTTTTGGATTGACCTTTCTGGTATTTACCATTATACCGGTGATCACATCCATTGTACTGAGTTTTTCCTATTATAACATTTTGGAGCCGCCCCAATTTGTCGGCTGGCTTAATTATGTCAACCTGTTATGTAAGGACGACATTTTTTTGATTGCCGTCAAGAATACCTTTTTATTTGCTGCCATAACCGGGCCGGTAGGGTATATTGCTTCCTTCTTTATGGCCTGGCTGATCAATGAGCAGGGAAGGGCGATTCGGACACTGTTGACCTTTATTCTCTACGCCCCCACCTTGTCAGGACAGATCTATATGATTTGGCAGGTTTTTTTCAGCGGTGATGTGTATGGCTATGCCAATGGCGTACTGATGAGCCTGGGCGTTATCAGCGAGCCTATCCAGTGGCTTACCGATTCCAACTATATGATGGGAGCGGTTATCGTTGTGATCCTGTGGATGAGTCTGGGTACCAGTTTCCTGGTATTTATCGCCGGCCTGCAGACCCTGCCGGTATCCTATTATGAGGCGGCTCTGGTAGATGGGATCCGTAACCGCTGGCAGGAGCTTTGGTATATTACCCTGCCCCAGATGAAACCCCAGCTGATGTTCGGCGCGGTGATGTCCATTACCAATTCCTTTGCCATATTTGACCAGGTGAACAATCTGGTAGGTTTCCCCAGTGCCGATTATGCCGCCCATACCATTGTCGCCCATCTGGTGGATTATGGGACGGTACGGTATGATCTGGGATATGCCTCGGCCATTGCCACGATCCTGTTCATTATTATGGTGGGATGCAATAAAGGCGTACAAAAACTCTTGCAGAAGGTGGGGAAATAGCGTATGGCTAAGCGGATACGGCGACGGAAGCCCAATCATTCCATTTTCGGAGATGTGCTGACCGCCCTGCTGCTGTTCCTGGTGGCAGCCTTCATGTCTCTCCCCTTTATTTACGCGATCTGCCAGGCGTTCAAGCCCATGGAGGAGCTTTTTGTTTTCCCGCCGACCTTTTTTGTGCGGAACCCTACCTTGGAAAATTTTTCGGATGTATTTATTCTGATGGCCCAGTCCTGGGTGCCGTTTTCCAGATATGTGCTTAATTCAGTGCTGGTGACCGTGGCGGGGTGTTATGGGCATATTCTATTCGCCTCCTTGGCGGCCTATGTCCTGGAAAAGCACCGGTTTCCCGGGCGCAATCTGTTTTTTTCTCTGGTCGTGCTGGCGCTGATGTTTTCCACCCAGGTCACCAGTATCCCCAATTATGTGATTTTGAGCAAAATCAACTGGATCGATACCTATCTGTCCTTGATTGTTCCCGCGTTTGCCATGCCCATGGGGCTGTATCTGATGAAGCAGTTCATGTGTCAGGTACCGGACTCGGTGATTGAATCGGCCCGTATGGACGGCGCGGCAGAGTTCCTGCTGTTTCGCAAGATCGTTATGCCCATGGTTCGGCCAGCCTATCTGACCCTGATTATTTTCGCGGTACAGTCCTTATGGAATGCCCCCTCAGGCAGCTATATCTACAGTGAGGAACTGAAAACGCTGCCCAATGCCCTCTCACAAATTATTGCAGGAGGGCTTTCCAGGGCTGGAGCGGGAGCTGCGGTTGCGGTGCTGGTCATGCTGGTGCCTTTGACTATTTTTGTTGTCAGCCAGGGGAGCATTATGGATAAGGATACGGCGGTGAAGATCACAGCTGAGGGGAACCGGCTGACTCTGAGCCTGGACGGCAAGGAAGTGTGGAGCGCTGAGGATCCCACCTTTGCGTCCCCCGTCGCCTCCAAGATCCAG
>CALWMQ010000146.1 GCA_944382025.1 uncultured Clostridia bacterium
CCTGGCTTTCGCCTATAGGGTTCGGAAGACAGCAGCTCCGGTTTTGTTTTCTGTTCTGGCTGCCGGGGCATTGCCTCTGGATTCCGCCTTCCCTTGTGGTGTCCAAAATTAACCTGCGCTACGGTTAAAACCGGTGCTTTCGAGCGCAACGCCAACCTCAGCTTGCTATCTCTGCCCCGCGGGCGCTTGTAGGCGTTGCCTTTTAAAAAAGACGAGCGGAAGTTTTTGTACAGTATTTCTGGCGAAAGAGCTTTTTTGACAGTCAGAGCCGATGGCGGCCGATCGGCCGCCATCGGCTTTTACTTTGGCACATACGGGCGGGTATCCCGTTGCCGCCTATGGAGGCGTACATATTTCGGCAGGAAGGAGGTCCCTTCATGGCTGTTACGTTGAGCACCCCCATACAATTTCTGAAAGGCGTGGGGGAGCGCCGGGCATCCCAGTTCGCACGGCTGGGAATCACGGATATAGGTGCTTTGCTACGCCATTATCCCCGCCAATATGAGGACTGGTCCAATACCGTCACCATTGCCGCCGCACCGTTGGGGGAACCCTGCTGTATCAAGGCCACCGCCCTGACCGCCCCTCAGGAGCATCGGGTAAGAAAAGGCTTGTCCCTGTTTAAATTTACTGTCTCGGATGGTATCAGTATCCTCCATATAACCCTGTTCAATAACAAATACGCCGCCGCCAAAATCAAGGTGGGCGGGGAATATCTGTTTTTCGGTACAGTCACGGCTGGCGGCCGGAGGATGGAGATGGCGTCCCCTCTGATTGAACCGGCACAAGGAGGCGCTCGTATCCGTCCCATTTACCCCCAGACCGAGGGCCTTACTTCCCGAATGATCGAATCCGCTATGGCCAATGCCTTGCTGGCTTTGGACCGGGAATTGGATCAGGATCCCCTGCCGCCAACGATCCGGCAGGAACATACCTTATGTACCAGACGGTATGCTCTGGAGAATATCCATTTTCCTACAGGGCAGGAAGCTTTGGCGGTAGCCCGCCGGCGATTGGTATTTGAGGAACTGCTATTGCTTCAGTTGGGACTGCTGCGGCTCAAGGGACGTACCAGAAGCCGTACAGGCGCCGTTTTGACCGGGGATTTCACCGAAGAGTATGTCAAATTGCTGCCTTTTACCCTGACCGGAGCCCAGACCCGGGCTATTGCTGACTGCGTGAGAGATATGCAAGGGGAATGCCCTATGTCCCGGCTGGTGCAGGGAGATGTAGGCAGCGGAAAAACCGCTGTAGCCGCCGGAGTAGCCTATACCGCTGTCCGGAACGGGTTTCAGGCGGCTATGATGGCTCCTACGGAAATTTTGGCGGAACAGCATGCCAAGTCCCTGTCGAAGCTGCTGGAACCGGGAGAAATCCGGGTAGGCTTGCTCACTGGCTCCATGAGCGTCGCCAAAAAACGGGAATTGCTGGCTTTTGTGGCGACAGGACAGATCGATTTCTTGATTGGCACCCATGCGCTGTTATCCGAAGGGGTAGAATTCCGGCGGCTGGGACTGGTGATAACCGATGAGCAGCACCGGTTTGGGGTAGGCCAGCGGGCGGCACTGGCCGCTAAAGGGGTGAACCCTCATCTGTTGGTCATGTCGGCTACTCCCATTCCACGGACTTTGGCGCTGATCCTGTATGGGGATCTGGATGTGTCAATTTTGGACGAGCTTCCGCCGGGACGCCGGCCGATTGAAACTTACGCAGTGGGTTCCGTGAAACGGGAGCGCGCTTACGGCTATGTGCGCAAGCATCTGGATCAAGGGCGGCAGGGGTATATTGTCTGTCCCTTGGTGGAAGAGGGAGAAACGGACCTGATTTCCGCCACCGAATATGTGGGGAAGCTGGCGGCCGGCCCTTTTAAAAACTATACACTGGGATTGCTCCACGGGAAAATGAAGCCCATGGAGAAGGAACGGGTGATGGCGGATTTCGCCGGGAACCGGATCCAGCTGCTGGTATCCACCACGGTTGTTGAGGTGGGGGTTGATGTCCCTAACGCGGTGATCATGGTTATTGAGAACGCTGAACGGTTTGGCTTGGCCCAGCTCCATCAGCTCCGCGGCCGGGTAGGCCGGGGGCAGTACCAGTCTACCTGTATTCTGATTTCAGACGCTCAAAATGAGGAAGCGGTCCGCCGCTTACGGGTGATGTGCCAAACCAACGATGGCTTCAAAATCGCCGATGAGGATCTGAAGCTCCGGGGGCCCGGGGATTTCTTCGGCAGCCGTCAGCATGGGCTTCCAAACCTGAAAATCGCGGATCTGATGGGGGATATGCCCTTGTTCCGGGAGGCCCAGGAAGCGGCCCAGGCTCTTATTGCCGCCGATCCGGCTTTAGAACAGCCGGAAAATTCTCTGCTTCAGAAAGAAGTTCAACGCTTGTTTAACCAGGTAGGTGAATCGGGGCTCAATTGATCGTTTCCGCAGGATAAGAAATCATGGATTTTCTCTGGAAAATTCCATGCAACAGGACCTTCTTCAAAATTGGTAATTCCGTGCGTTTCAGGCGCAGAAGGTAATTGGCCGATACCTTAAACAGAGCGTCCAAATCCTGTCTGGCAGAGAGATACCCCGTTCAGCATGTGAAATATCTTACTTCTGAACACGCGGATACTTTCCAGAATCCTTTATTTTTCTGCCGCTCTCTCGTAATCTCCCTAGGTACTGGACGTCATATGCTTTTATATGGCAGGCGCTATATTGAAGTTTCCCTATATGGAGAAAGCCTTGACTAATCAGGCAACTGTATATTGCCGTGGACCAACAGGGTCTCTTATCAGGGTAAAGTTCTTAACCCACTTGAACGTTTCCTAACCAGGTGTTGGCCATTGGGACAGTGGCGGTAAAAGTGAATAATGGCTGTGTTTTTCATTGACCCTTCTCCGAAAATGGGGTATACTAAAATCACGAACATAATTTCGGTATCGTGATCGGAAAGGGGAGCTATGATGGATCGGACCATACTCCACTGTGACTGTAACGGGTTTTACGCGTCGGTGGAATGCCTGCATCGCCCGGAACTGAAAAAGGTTCCCATGGCGGTATGCGGCAATCCAGACTCCCGTCACGGTATCATCCTGGCAAAAAACGAGCTGGCCAAGGCATATTATATCCAGACGGCCGAAACCGTATGGCAGGCTAAGAAAAAATGTCCGGAACTGGTGCTGGTCCCTCCCCGAAGGGATGAGTATCAGCGTGTGTCCCGCCAGATTAACGCCGTTTACGCCCGGTTTACCGATCTTGTGGAGCCGTTCAGCATTGACGAATCCTGGTTGGACGTCACCGGAAGCCAGAAGTTATTCGGTGATGGGAAAACCATTGCCGATACCCTTCGCCGCCTGATCCGGGACGAGGTGGGGATAACCATCTCGGTAGGGGTGTCTTTCAACAAGGTGTTTGCCAAAATGGGGAGTGACTATAAGAAACCGGACGCCACTACAGTGATTACCCGGGAGAACGCCGCCGCCCTACTATATCCCTTGCCGGTGACGGATATGCTGTTTGTAGGGGCTTCCGCTGCCAATACCCTGGGCAGGCTGGGGATCCGGACTATCGGGGATCTGGCGGGAGCCAGCCGCGTATGTGTGGCAGCAGCCCTGGGAAAACTGGGAGAAACGATTTACGACTACGCCTGCGGCAGGGATGACAGCCCGGTGCGCCGGATTGACGAAGCGCGGGAGATGAAGTCGGTAGGCAACAGCATTACCTTCAGCCGCAATCTGGAGTCCCGTGAGGATGTCCGCACCGGTGTGATGGCGCTGGCTGACTCGGTGGCGTCCCGGCTGCGCCGCCACGGCCTGAAATGCCGGACCGTGCAGGTTGTCATCAAATACCCGTCCCTGAAATCCATCTCCCGGCAGCAGCCTTTAGACCATCCTACCGATTTGGCCCGGGAGCTGACCCAAAGCGCCATGTCGCTGATTGAGGCTTCCTGGTCGCCGCCTACCCCTATCCGGATGCTGGGAGTCACTGCCGCAGGCTTGACCGATCAGGACATTGGTGAACAACTGAGCCTGTTTGAACCGGATACCGGCGCGAAACGGGAAAAGCAGGAACGGTTGGAAAACGCCATGGATAAAATCCGCGAGAAATTCGGTCCCAGTGCTGTGCAGCCCTGCATTTTTCTGGGCAATTCCCTGGGAATTGGAAATGGGACTGGGCACGATTCCCAAGAGGAAGATATGACTTTTTAGAACCGCAGTCCTCCCCGCAGGGGAAGCAGGACAGCTTATTGATGTCCGCCTTTCCTGCGTCCTCAGGCCGGTATCCGGGAGGATATCCGGCGGCGTGCCGGAAACGATAGGGTTGTCGGGAATTTTGGCATTCATTCATGATGGGCAGTTATCCCGCATAAACATAAGGATAGGTACCGATTGTTTATGAGGGGAGCGAGACCAGATGAAACGTTGGAAGAGATGGCTGTCGGGAACGCTTGCGGGGTTACTGGCGGCGGCAATGCCTGTGACAGCCTTGGGGGAAGAAGCGCCGGCGGTTATCATTGACATGGAATCCGGCGAAACGGCGGAAGAACTGATGGCGGAGGACGCGGGGGAGGTTTGGGAACCTTTGGATGTCCCAACCCAAGGTGACGCCGCTAGCTTGGAAGTAGGCGGTAAATCCGCTGTATTGATGGAACTGTCGACCGGGAAAATCCTGTTTGAAAAGAATCCCCATGAAAAAATGCCGATTGCCTCGGTTACCAAGATCATGACCTTG
>CALWMQ010000147.1 GCA_944382025.1 uncultured Clostridia bacterium
GAAGAGGGGGCGCCATGCCCGGTGTGCGGTTCCCGGGAACATCCTTGTCCCGCCGCGCTGCCGGACCAGGCGCCGGATGAGGCAGGACTCCGGGCCGCCCGGCAGGAACGGGACCAGCTGGAAGGGATTTGCCGGGAGAGCAGCCTGGAGGCGGGACGCCTGTCGGCGGTGGTGGAAGAGAAACGGCAATCCTTGGAAGCCGCCGCACGGGCATTAGGGCTGCCGGAAGGGGAGGTATGGAAGAGTGCCTTGGTCCCGGCACTGGAGGAGGAGAAAGGGCGTCTCCGGTCACTGGCCGAGGAGCTGGAACGGGGAGAGCGCCTGAAGGAAGAACGGGCGCAACTGCCTGCCCTGCTGGATGGCCTGCATCAAAAGCAGGCTGCTCTGCGGAAGGAGCGGGAGACACTGGAAGAACGCCGTGTCCGCCTGTTAGGGGTACGGGCGGCGGCACAGGCGGGAATGGACACCGCCAAGGTGGGGATTTCTTCCCGGTTTTCCACACTGGGCGAGCTGCGGGAAGCTGTGGCTGACCATCGCCGTAAGGCGGCGGCAATTGCCCGGGAAACGGAGGAACTGGGGGAACGGTGGGAACAGGCCGTAACCCGGCGGGAAAGCCTTCGGGATGCGGGACAGCGGGCTGAGGAGGCGTCCCGGGAGACGGAAAAGGAATATATCCGTAGGGAAGAAACGGTTGCCAAGGCGCTGAGGGAAAAGGGCTTTCAAAACGGTAAGGAGGCCCAGGAGGCGCTGCTGTCCGGGGAGGAACAAAGGAGCCTGCGTATGGGGCTGGAGGAATACACTGCCGCCTGCCGGGCTGTGGAGCAGGAAGCGGATCGGCTGGCCAGGGAATTGGAGGCCCAGCCGGTTCCGGAGCGTCTGGAGGAAGCGGAGCGGGAACTGGCGGATTTGGATCTGCAGGCCCAGAGGCGTGATCAGGATATGGCGGCCCGTATTTCCCGTCTGGACGCCAACCGGCGGATTTTGGAGGAACTGCTCCAGAAACAGGAGGAATTCAGCCGTTTGGAGGAGGAATATCTCTCATTACGGGAGTTGGCGGACGCGGCCAACGGACAGGTGAAGGGAAAGAAAAAGATCTCCTTTGAGAATGCTGTGCAGGCAGCCTATCTGGATGAGATTCTTCTGGAGGCTAATAAGCGGCTGAAGGCTATGACATATGACCGGTATCAATTGGTGCGCAACGATTTCCAAACCAGCCTCAGTGACCGTGGACTGGAGCTGGGTGTGGTGGATCAGTATACGGGAAAAGCGCGCCATGTAAAGACCCTGTCCGGCGGGGAAAGCTTTAAGGCCTCCCTGGCTTTAGCGTTGGGGCTGTCGGATGTGGTTCAGCGGCGCAGCGGAGGGGTTACCATTGAGACCATGTTTGTGGATGAGGGTTTTGGTTCCCTGGACGCGGAGAGCTTAGATACCGCCATCAATGTGCTCCAGTCCCTGACAGGGGCAGACCGCCTGGTAGGCATTATTTCCCATGTAGACGAATTAAAGGAACGGATTGATAAAAAGATCCTGGTCCGCCGAACACGGAAAGGAAGCACCCTGACGGTAGAGGCATAGTTGTCTTGGCGCTAAAGCAAACAACGCAGAAGCCTTCGGCACCCGGAAAGGGGGCCGAAGGCTTTCTTCTAAAACTTTATTCCCGTCTGCGGCGAAAAGAAAAGGCATTTACATAAAATACGTGTTGAACCACCCCCATGACAAACCGTGCCAAGCACAGAAGGGACATCAGAGTGATCAGCCAGCCGATCCATCCTTGAGCAGGACAGGCGGCCAGTTTGACGGCCGGGGCTTTTGTAACCATGGACTCGGTTGCCATGGCCACAGAGGGGACCAGATAGAGCACCGTGCCAAAGGCGATTGGCAGGCCACCGGCAATTAGGCTGATCCAGTTATAGCGGACCGATACCAGCAGCAATAGGCAGGCGGCGGCCGGCACCATGAGCCACCAAAGATCCTTCCCCAGCGTATCAACAGCGGTAAAGGAGAGGCCACTTTCAGTCCAATAATAGAAGGGGCGGGGGAGCAGAATATATAACAGGATGGTGGCCACCAGCATGAGGGAGAAGTCGATCCCCAAAAGAATGGAGAATACCTGTTTTTTACGCTGCATAACGCTATCCCCCTTTTTTCTGCTGCCATTATAACACACAGCTTTTTATAAAACAAGAGAAGGCCGGGCATTCGCCGGGCCTTCTCTTGTGCGCATATACTATTTTCTGTTATGGAAAGGGGGGCAGCTATACGTGACTTCGCAAAGTAAATCAATCCCGATCCCGGCGGCGGTTGTCGTTACGGCGGAACCCGCCGTCCCGGTGCCCGTCATGGCGGGGCGCGCGGGGAGCGTCAGACACGGTGTTCTCCGGGGTGAGGCCCTCCACCTCGATCAGGGCGTCCCTGCGGGACAGGTTCAAACGGCCCTGTTCATCGATTTCGGTAACCTTAACCAGTACTTCATCCCCCACATTGACCACGTCTTCCACTTTCTCCACCCGCTTGATGTCCAAACGGCTGATGTGGACCAGGCCTTCCTTGCCGGGAGCGATTTCCACAAAGGCGCCAAAGGTCATCAGACGGGTAACCTTGCCCTTGTAGATGGCGCCGATCTCGGGATCCTTGGCGATGGTTTCCACCACCGACAAAGCCCGTTTCGCGTCCTCACCGTTTACCGAGGAGATAAAGATGGTGCCGTCCTCCTCGATGTCAATCTTACAGTTGCATTCGGCCTGGATCTTCTGGATGACCGAGCCGCCCTTGCCGATAACCTCCCGGATCTTGTCCACATCGATCTTGGTGGTCAGCATCTTGGGCGCCCACTTGGACAGTTCCGGCCGTACCGCGGGGATAGCCTTGAGCATAATCTCATCCAAAATATACAGCCGGGCCTTATAGGTTTTTTCCAGTGCTTCCTTAATGATGGCGGGGGTCAGGCCGTGAACCTTCAAGTCCATCTGGATAGCGGTAATACCCTTATGAGTACCGCCCACCTTGAAATCCATATCGCCGAAGAAATCCTCCAGCCCCTGGATATCAACCATGGTCATAAACCGGTCGCCCTCGGTGACCAGGCCGCAGGAGATACCGGCCACAGGCGCCTTAATGGGGACGCCAGCGTCCATCAGTGCCAGCGTGGAGCCGCAGATAGAGGCCTGGGAAGTGGAACCATTGGAGGACAGGACCTCGCTGACCAGACGCATGGTGTAGGGGAACTCCTCGATAGAGGGGAGGACAGGGATAAGGGCCCGTTCCGCCAGGGCGCCGTGTCCGATTTCCCGGCGGCCGGGGCCGCGGGAGGGCTTGGTCTCACCCACCGAATAAGACGGGAAGTTGTACTGATGCATATACCGTTTTTCGGTTTCGCCATCAATGCCGTCCAAAAGCTGAGCGTCTCCAGAGGAACCCAAGGTCGCTACTGTCAGCACCTGGGTCTGCCCACGGGTGAACATGCCGGAGCCGTGGACACGGGGCAGCAGGCCCACCTCTGCGGCCAGGGGACGGATCTCGTCGATACCGCGGCCATCCACCCGCTTGCCGTCGTCCAGGAGCCAGCGGCGCACCACAAACTTCTGCAGCTTATACAGGCAGTCGTCAATCTTAGCGATATCTTCCGGATACTGCTCATCGAACGCGGCATGGACTTCCTCATACACGGGAAGCAGGCGGGCGTCCCGAATACGTTTATCATCGGTATCCAAGGCATACCGTACCTTTTCAATAGCGAATTCCTTGATTGCCTCGAACATAGCGGGATCGGGATCATTGGATTCAAAGGGAACCTTTTCTTTACCGATTTCGGCCTGGATCCCCTTAATGAATTCCACAATCTGCTGGTTAGCGGCGTGACCGGCCATGATGCCGTTGAACATGGTCTCGTTATCGACCTCGTTGGCGCCGGCTTCAATCATGGCTACCAGATCGGCAGTGGAGGCCACTGTCACATGCATGTCAGATTTCTTTTCCTGCTCCGCGGTAGGATTGATGACGTACTCCCCGTCTACCAGACCGACAACCACGCCGGAGATAGGGCCGTCCCACGGGATCTGGGAAATGGAGATGGCAATGGAGGCACCGATCATGGCGGTGATTTCGGGAGCGCAGTCGGGATCTACCGACATAACGGTGCATACCAGGGAGACATCGTTGCGCATATCTTTGGGGAACAGGGGACGGATAGGCCGGTCAATAACCCGGGATGTCAGGATAGCTTTTTCGCTGGGGCGGCCTTCCCTGCGCTGAAAGGAGCCGGGGATTTTGCCTACCGCGTACAGCTTTTCCTCATAATCCACCGACAGAGGGAAGAAGTCGACTCCTTCCCGAGGCTTTTCGGACATGGTAACGTTGCACAGCACCACCGTTTCGCCGTAACGGACCAGGCAGGAACCGCTGGAGAGCTGGGCCATTTTGCCGGTTTCGACCTTCAAGGGGCGGCCGGCCAGGGTGGTTTCGAACACTCTGTAAGACTCGAACATAAGACTACCTCCGAACAAAATATATTTCCGTCGGGGCAGCATCGGGACTTTTAGCAATAAAACCAAGGCTGGGGGCCAGTAAGCCCCAGGGGGAAGGGCAGCCCTCGTCTCACTGCTAAAGAGCCGGATACACGCCCCGATAGGGGACAAAAGGAAGAAAAGCAAAATGGTATAAAGCGTACTTTGAGGCAGGCGGGAACCGGGCCCGCCTGCCTCAAGTCTTTTTTATTTACGGATACCCAACTTTTCGATGATGGCACGATACCGGGTGATATCCTTTTTCATCAGGTAGTTGAGCAGGTTGCGCCGATGGCCGACCATTTTCAGCAAACCGCGGCGGGAGTGGTGATCCTTCTTATGGACTTTCAGGTGCTCAGTCAGATCATTGATTCTCTTGGTGAGAACGGCGATTTGCACCTCAGGGGAACCGGTGTCGCCCTCATGGGTGGCATAGGCTTTCATAATTTCAGTTTTTTCTTCAGGCAGCATACATTATACACCTCTTTATAAAATTGTTCCGCGGGCCCAGAGCAGGGAACAGGTGTTTTCCCGAAAGGGGCATCCTCCGCTGTCCGGGCGAGGGAAAAGGCACAACTGTGCCGAAATAGTATACCACAGCTTGTTTCAGATGTAAAGAGAAAAATTATAAAAGTTATTTTATTCCTTTAATAGAATGGCACAAAGAAGGGCAATTGGATACCACAGGAGGGAAGGGACTCATCGGATGTCCAATATTTTGACAATCCTGCATGCTTAAAAACTTATTCAGCCGGTATTCATTTGTTTGTGGCGTGCTTGACAAAATCCGACGCCGGGTATATAGTAAGAGCCGGTCCGTTGCGGTGGATCCGCATGGCCTGGTCAGTTCGAAACCATCCTGACCCCGCCTGGAAGCGTGTGTTTCCTGGTGGAAATCAAAACTATGGAGGAAAGCAGAATGAAGAATCGTGTTCATCGCACAGCCCTGATCTCTCTGGCGCAGGGCGGCCTCATCGCCGCCATGTATTTTATCCTTACCGTGGCCATCCAGCCTGCCGCCTTTGGAGCTGTCCAGTTCCGAGTGTCGGAAATGCTGACCATCCTTCCCGTCTTTACCCCGGCGGCAGCTCCCGGTTTAGCGGTAGGCTGTTTCCTGTCCAACCTGTTTGGCCTCTCCACCGGCGCCAACGTTGCCGGCGCCTGGGATCTGTTGTTGGGGCCGATGGCTACCCTTGGGGCCGCTTTTTTAACCGGCTGGATGAGGGATTGGAAGCTGAAAGGTTTACCGGTATGGGCTACCCTTCCGCCGGTGCTTTTGAACGCCTTAGTGGTGGGAACTGAGCTGACTGCCGTTTATGGAGGCCTGCCCTGGGCAGCCAATGTTATGAGTGTGGCCGCGGGACAGCTGGCGGCCTGTACAGTATGCGGCCTGATTTTATACACAGTGCTGGAGAAATCCGGTGCTTCCCGGATCTTCCGGTTTTCCCTGCCGAGAGGCTGACGAGACCATAAAAACGGCGTGGACGGTAAAAACGTCCACGCCGTTTATCTGATGTAAGGGGGATGGGCAAACGGAGCGCCGATGGCACAGCCGGACATCCTGACCGCCTCAGGCTCAAAACAGGCCCATGATCCAGAAAACCACCCAAGTGACAGCGAAAACAATGGGCTGATGGGCCACATACACAATCAAGGTGTGTTTTCCGAGCCAGGAGAGCCAAGGCGCACGGCTTTTGTACATCCACTGAGGGAATTTTTCATCCCTTGCCCATACGCCGAGGAAAGTGCCGCCCAGGAAGGTAAAGATATGGGGAAATACGGGGAAATAATCCGATCCGGTTCCCCGGCCCAGGCCCAGGGGATACAGCCACCATTGGGAAGCTATAGACTCAGGAACTTGCCATTGAAAGACGCCGGGGATTCCAAAATAGCCACCCATCTCCGCCGGGAGGTGCCAAGTCAGGATAAGGAGTACCGCGCAGACCGGCAGACCAATCCAGGAGGGAATTTTGGAGAGCAGGGGTTTCAGAGCGACGAACAGAAGGATAGCGACAGCAAGGAAATGGAGGATACCGAACCAAATCATTTCGGAGGGCATGAACAGGTACATGACCACGGAAATACCAGCGGCTATGCCGGCCAGGATCAGCCCCCGGCGCAGGTTACTGTGGGAGAGGTAGCAGGAGATACCGCACAGGAGGATAAAGAGTCCGGCGAAAAACGGTTCAACCGGCGTAAAGAAAAGGAATGCCTTCCGTCCCCATTCTAAGTCGTACAGCCAGCCGAATACATAAAAGGCGTGAAACGCCACCATAAGGATGAGATCAAAGCCACGGACCTCATCCAGGAAGTGAATACGGCGAGGTTTTATGTCAGTTTCCAAAAAAGCACCTCCAGCGTCCTTGCATATGTGATGACATGACCGTTTCATTATAGCATATCCACATAGTAAATGGCGCAAGGGGGTGAAATTTAATAAAAATTTTAGAATCGGGGATTTACGGAAACAAGAGGCGGAATATTTATGGTAAAATAGAGAAGGAAATTGAATGAAAAGGATATAGAGAAAGGAAGAAGAGCCATGATGGAAGAATGGGTTGGAAGGAAGCATACAGAGTGTTGGAAGGTTACACATGACCTGCTGGCCTGCAGCTTAAAGAGCGGCACAGTGGAGGATTTTGCGACCCACTATATGATTGCTCTGATGG
>CALWMQ010000148.1 GCA_944382025.1 uncultured Clostridia bacterium
CAGTTTTTATCCGGCAGGTCAAAACCGGATCCCACCGATCCATCCGTAAAAAACTCACTGTATTTGCACTTCTTGCAAACGTAATGGGGGGCCAGCGGGTTCACTTCCGAAATTCCTGCCATATTGGCCACGAAGGAAGATCCCACCGAACCTCGGGACCCTACCAAATACCCATGTTCCACTGAGTTGTGAACCAATTTCTGAGCGATCATATACAACACGGCGAAACCATGCTTAATAATAGAGCTGAGCTCCCGTTCGAGACGGGTAGCCACAATCTCCGGAACCGGATCCCCATACAGTTCCTTCGCGCGGCCCCAGGTGATCTCCTGGAGCTGTTCCTCCGCGCCGTCGATGTGGGGCGGGAAAGTACCATCGGGAATCGGCTTGAAAGACTCGATCCGGTCGGCGATAAGATTGGTATTCTTCACCACGATCTCAAAGGCCTTGTCTTCCCCCAGGTAGGCGAATTCCCGCAGCATCTCCTCCGTCGTCCGGAAATACAGGGGCGGCTGGGTATCGGCGTCCGGAAACCCTTGACCTGCCTGGAGAATCCGGCGATATACCTCGTCCTCCGGATCCATGAAGTGCACGTCACAGGTAGCGCATACCGGGATGTTCAGCTTTTCTCCCAGCCGGATAACCGTACGGTTAAAATCCTTCAGCTGTTCCTCGCTCTGAACCAGCCCTTCACGCAGCATAAACTGGTTGTTGCCCAGGGGCTGAACCTCCAGAAAATCATAAAATTTCGCGATATCGCACAGTTCTCCCCACGGCTTACCGTCCACAATCGCCCGGAACAATTCTCCCTGCTCACAAGCGCTTCCGATAATCAGACCTTCCCGATATTCCACCAGCTTGGTTTTGGTAATCCGGGGTTTTTTATAATAGTTGCTCAAATGGCTCCAGGAGACCAGCCGGTACAGGTTTTTCAGTCCTGTCTGGTTCTGCGCCAGAATAATCAGGTGGTACGGCTTTACTTTCTTATTATCGGCATCGGCTAAAAGGGTATTAATCCCCTCCACCGACTCGATCCCCTTTTCCGCCTTCATATCCTGGATCAAGTGGAGAAAAATCTCCGCCAGCACTTTGGCGTCATCACAGGCACGATGATGGTTGAATGGATCCAGTTTCAGGTGATTCGCCACGGTATCCAGCTTATGGTTTTTCAGCGAAGGGTATAGCGCCCGGCAAATGGGTACAGTATCAATGGATGTAAAGGCATAGTCCATCCCACTACGGTTGGCGGCTATACGGATAAAGCCGGTATCAAATTTCGCATTATGGGCCACCAGGAAAGGGCAGTCCCCGCAAAATTCATAGAACTGTCGGAGAGCTTCCGCTTCCTTGGGAGCGTCCCGCACCATCTCGTCATCTATGCCGGTCAGTTCAGTGATTTTCGCGGGGATGGGCTTTTCTGGGTTTACAAAGGTATCAAAGCTGTCCAAAATCTCCCCGTTTTTCAGCCGAACCGCACCAATTTCGGTTATCCGTTCGTTCTGCGCCGACAGGCCGGTAGTCTCAATATCAAATACAATAAATTCCCCGTCCAGCCCACTGGTATGTGATCCCTCCACCACCGGGATGCTGTCATTCACATAATAGGCCTCTACCCCATACAGCACCTTGATGTCCTGCCCGTTTTTCTTGGCCTTTTTCTGGGCGTTCATCGCTTCTGGGTAGGCCTGTACCACACCATGGTCAGTAACCGCCACCGCCGGGTGTCCCCAGGAGGCGGCCCGGAGGATCAGCGCTTCAGCGTCGGATACCGCGTCCATCTGGGACATTTTGGTATGCATATGCAGTTCCACCCGCTTTTGCGGGGCGGTATCCTGTTTCTGGTAGCGTGCCACCACCGCGATGGATTTTGGCGTCAGCACATTACACTTGGCGAAAGAATCGAATTCATAGATACCCGACATAAGGACGCATGTCCCGTTCTTCAGGGATTCCATTGCTTCCAGCTTCTGTTTGTCCCTCCGCACGTCGGTCCACAGGATAACCGTAATCGAGTTGGTCCGGTCGGAAATGTAGAAGGTATGGCGGATTTTCGCCCCGTCACGGAACGCCCGGGTTTCATATCCGAACACCTCGCCCCAAACCGTGACATTCCGCCCGTCATCCGGCAGGGTGAGCAGGGACATGGGGCGTTCCTGCGGGATGGGCCCAAACAGGGGTTGGGCGGTATCCAGATATACCGGCAGACCATCCGCCGGCGGAGCGGATGGATCGGCGGGCCGGCGGGGTTTCGGTGCCGGCTTAGGAGCCGCGGACGCGCCTGGGCTCCCGGAAGGTCCTCCAGCCGCTGCGGCGGCACGGGCGTTTTCCGCCGCCAGCAGTGCCGCTTCCCGGGCGGCCATAGCGGCTTCCTGTTCCGCCTGCTCCATCATTTTCTGATATTCCTCTTTTTGGGTATCCACCTCGGTCTCGCCTTCAAAATCCAGGGCAATCCGCCTGCCAAACAATTCCTGGATCATCCGTCCCATCAGCACATCCGTCTTTGTGGCCCGCAGTACATTGAGCCCTCCATGCCGCAGACAGACCGTCAGTTTATCTCCTTCCAGCCGACAAGCCGCATCCTTAAAGGTACCGTTAACCGCTGTATGCTTCCTGCGCAGCAGTTCTACAATGGTAGGGAAACACGCCTCACACAACGTTTCGCCCGGAAACACAGGGCACAGCTCCGCCGAATGCAGTCGCAGCCCTCGGGATATAGCGGTTTCCGCCCGGGTAATCGCCTCGAATTCCACAAAATGATCCAAGGTTACCCGGGCGTGTATCCAGGCACCGGCAGGACTCACCTCAATATTATCCACCAAGCCGTTTTGCAGCGTCTCCACCTGGCTGGGATCCTCTATGTACGGGCCAAATACCTGGCCAAAAGTCAGTGACTTCGCTTCACTCATAATGTATCCAATTCCCTCATCAGTTCTTCCACCGCGTTGGCCTCATCCACTGTTCGGATAACCTGTCCTTTTTTGAAAAGCGCCACTTTACCCTTGCCCCCGGCAATACCGATATCCGCTTCCCGCGCTTCTCCCGGGCCGTTCACCACACAGCCCATTACGGCCACGGTCACCGGCTTATGAACCGACCGCAGACGTTCTTCTACCTGGGAAGCTATCCCAATCAAATCCACCTGTGTTCTCCCGCAAGTGGGGCAGGATACCAGGGTAGCGCAGTTATCCCTGAGCTCCAGGCCCCGAAGCAGATCAATTCCCGCCGTTACCTCCTTGGCCGGATCCGCTGTCAGGGATACCCGGATGGTGTCTCCGATTCCCTGGAGCAAAAGAGCACCGATGCCCATAGCGGACTTGATAAGGCCCATACGCTCGGTTCCCGCCTCGGTCACCCCCAGATGCAAGGGGTAATCACAGGCCGCTGCTGTCAGCTCATAGGCCCGCACCATAGTAGGTACATGGGATGACTTAATGGACAGCACAATATCCCGAAAATCGTATTTTTCCAACAGGGATGCATGGTACAGGGCGCTGTCCCGCATCGCTTCCGCTGTGGGATGGCCATATTGGGCCAGGATCTCCTTTTCCAGGGAACCGGAATTCACCCCGATCCGGATGGGGATTCCCAAACGGCGGCAGGTATCTGCTACCGCCTTCACCCGGCTTTCTTCCCCGATATTTCCCGGGTTGATCCGGATCTTATCCACACCGGCGGCAGCCGACTCCAAGGCCAGCTTATAATCGAAATGAATATCCGCCACCACCGGCATGGAAACCGCTTCTTTAAGCGCCCCGATCAGGCGCACCGCTTCCATATCCGGAACCGCTACACGGATAATATCGCATCCGGCAGCCTGTAGCCGTCTGGCCTGCTCCACATTGCCCTGTACATCCTGTGCAGGAACGTTAAGCATGGACTGGACAGGGATAGGGTGCTGTCCCCCAAGAGGAATCTTTCCTACGTATACGACCCGGGATTTCCGCCGTTCCATCATCCTGTATCCATCCTTTCCCAACAAGCCCGCACCTGGACAATCAGGCACCAAACAGTTTCATAATATCGCTGAAGGTAACAACCACAATCAGCAACAGCAACAGCAACAGGCCTATGGCGTGAATCATTCCTTCATATTTTGGTGGTACCGGTTTACGGCTAATGCCTTCCCAAATCAGGAACAGCAGCCGGCCGCCGTCCAGGGCGGGGATCGGCAGCAGGTTAAAAATTCCCACGTTGACGGTAATCAGCACCACCATCAACAGGATATTTCCCAATCCGTCCTGCCAATGTTCCTCCGCAATAGCGCCGCTGACAGTATCCCCGATAGCATCCACCGTTCCCACCGGGCCGGAAAGGTCCCGGAGGCCATATTTCCCTGTGAGCATGTCGCCCAAACTCCGCCAGATCATCACCGATACGGTACATTCCATCTTAGCCGACTGGGTAATCACCGATCCCAGGGTTTGCTCAATAGGCAGTACCGTAAAGGTATACCCTCTTTTTTCGCTGTCAAACCACTGAAAAGGCACTTGGCTCAGCGTCACCTTTTCCTTTTTTCCGTTTACTTCCCGGCCGACCACTATATCAAACACATCATCATCCGCGCTGCTGAGAACCATCACCAGATCCCGGTCGGTAAAAATCGTCTTCCCATCCAGTTTCAGGATTGTATCCCCCGTCTGGAGGCCGTTCTCAGAGGAAGCGCCCTCCTGCAGGGAGGAAATGGTGGTAGAAGCAAAATATACGTTGCCATCGGCATCCGGTACAAAGCATACACCGAAATACGCCAGCAGCAACAGAAATCCCAATATCAGATTCATAATCGGGCCGGCCACCACAATCAGGATCCGGCGCCATACCTTTTTTTGGTTAAAGGCCCGGGGATCCGGTACCGCCTGCGCCAGTACTTCTTCCGCCTGGATCTCCTCGGCTTCCGATTCTCCAGCCCGTCCGGGCAATTCTACTTCCCCGGCCCCGGCGCTATCCTCGCCCTCCATAGCGCAGAACCCGCCAACAGGAAAGGCTCTTAAAGTATACTTTGTCTCCCCTTTTCCGAATTGAAACAGTTTTGGCCCCATACCCATGGAAAACTCATTGACCTTTACGCCCATGAGTTTTGCCATAATAAAATGCCCCAGTTCATGAACCATGATGATCACGCCGAAAATAATCAACGCTACCAGAATTGTCAGTAACAGTTGGATAACAATCACCTCATTTGTATCATTGGAAGGCTTTTTAGTGCAAAGCCATTTCCCTTGTCAGCTCCCGGCAGATCCGGTCTGTTTCCAATATATCCTCTATAGAATCCCCGGCCGGAAGCCGCTGTTCCAGCATTTTCGCCGTCAAGCGGCTGATCCCCGTAAAGCTGATCTTACCCTGGCGGAACAGGAGATTGGCCTCCTCATTGGCGGCATTGACCGCAGCGGTGTAAAGGCCTCCCCTTTGCAGGGCCGTCCGGCAGATATCCATAGCCGGAAAAGCCTGGGCATCCGGCTGGCAAAAGGTCAGTTTTCCCCACTGATCCAGATCCAGCCGTTTTACCGGTGAGGGGATACGGTCCGGCCAGGTCATAGCATACTGGATCGGTATCCGCATATCCGGTACGCCCATCTGAGCCAGTACGGAATAATCCGTAAATTCCACCAGGGAGTGGACCACACTTTCCCGGTGAACCACCACATCAATCCGATCCGGAGGCAGTTGAAACAGCCAACGCGCCTCTATGATTTCCAACCCCTTATTCATCATGGTGGCGGAGTCAATGGTGATTTTTGCCCCCATATCCCAATTGGGATGTTTCAGCGCCTCCTCTACCGTCACCGCTTCCAGCTGCTGTGCCGTTTTTCCAAAGAATGGTCCCCCGGAGGCGGTCAGAATCAGCCGATTGACTGTCCTTCCCTCCTGGGGCAGCATGGACGGAGGAGCCCACGGCCCTTCCAATGTGGCCTGGAGGCATTGAAAAACAGCGGAATGCTCGCTGTCCACCGGCAGGATCCTGACACCCTGCCGTGCGGCAGCCTCCATTACCAGTTTTCCTCCCGCTACCAGGGTTTCCTTATTAGCCAGAGCTATGTCGTGCCCGGCGGCAATGGCCGCCATGGTAGGCTGCAGCCCGACCATGCCCACCACGGAATTCAGTACCAAATCCGCTTCCGGCAAAGCCGCCAAGGCGCGGAGTCCATCCATGCCGGATAATACCTGGACAAAACAGTCGCCTACCCGGATCTTCAGATCCGCCGCGGCCTTTTCATCATACAGGGCCGCATACCGGGGGCGGTATTTCCGGATCTGTTCTTCCAACAATCCTACATTGCCGCGTGCCGCCAGTCCCAGCACCGGCATTTCCATCTTTTCCGCCACATCCAAGGCCTGAGTGCCAATCGAACCAGTGGATCCCAGAATCACCAATTGTCTCTTCAATACCATCTACGCCTTTCTGATTCCGTATCCGGGTTTAATAAACCAGGGGAAAAAACCGGATCGCAATGTAGATAACCGGCAGTACAAACATCATGCTGTCAAACCGATCCATGATCCCGCCATGGCCCGGCATAATATGGCCGAAGTCTTTCGCGCCGCTTTGACGCTTGATTACCGAGGCAAACAGGTCTCCCAGCACTGAAAGCGGGGCGCATAGCAGGGACAGCAGCCCGATCTGCCAGAGGTTTACCGACGCGCTGTCTCCTAGCGCCAGCACCTGGTACAAATATCCTGCCAGCAACCCGCTGCCAACGGAAATACAAATCCCGCCCACAAGGCCTTCTACCGTTTTTTTGGGGCTGATGGTGGGACATAATTTGTGCCTGCCCAAAAAGGTTCCCACAAAATAGGCACCGATATCGCACAGCCATGGGATC
>CALWMQ010000149.1 GCA_944382025.1 uncultured Clostridia bacterium
TCCCAAAATCTTTAATGTTAACTGGTTCCGTACCGACGATGACGGCAACTTCCTGTGGCCCGGCTTCGGCGACAACCTCCGGGTACTGGAATGGATCATCAAACGCTGCGAGGGCAAGGCCGATGCCGCCGAAACCCCCATCGGCTATGTGCCCCACGCGGAGGATATCAACCTGGAAGGCCTGGACTACAGCCTGGATACCTTGAAGTCCATTCTGGCCATCGACAAGGATCTGTGGACCGCTGAGGCGGAAGGCATTTCCGAGTTCTTCCAGAAATTCGGCGACAAGCTGCCCGCTGAGCTGAACAAACAGCTGGAAACCCTGAAAGCGAATTTGAAATGATCTAGGGTTCTGTTAAGACTTTTACGCCCCGGGATATCCCATGCAGGATTTCCCGGGGCGTTTTTTATCCCCTCTAGGAGCGCTGCCCCCTGACTCCGCCTTCCCTTACGGCGCCCAAAACCGCCGCGCGCCGTCCTGCAGGGGCTCTGCCCCTGGACCCCGCCTCCCCTTGCGGTACCCAAAACCGTCGTACGCCGCAAATTCGGCTGCCGGTTTTGACCGCAGCGCCAACCCCTGCTCGCTGCTTCCCTTACTGCGGGATATGGCGGGGGCTCTGCCCCTGGACCCCGCCGCCTTTTGTAAAAGGCGGGCGAAAACTTCCCGTCGCATAGAGGCGATACCTGGAGTGTAAAATCGGCGGAATGGGCCGGGAAGGGGGCACTTGGTTTATCCTTCCTGGGTAATCAGCTGGATAAGGTCACGCATAGGAGGTGTCAGGTGCTTTTCCGGATGCACCGCCAGATAATTGGTGTTCTCGATGCGGAGGTCTTCCACAAAAATTTCCCGGAGACGTCCATCCGCCAGCCAGCCTTCCACCAGAATCCGAGGCAACACCGCTATCCCTAACCCTGCCGCTGCCGCCTCAATCAACGCCTGGGAGTTGACGCTGACCCAATACGGCTCCGCCGCGGCATGGCGGAGGGTCAGCGCGCTGTCCAGGGAATCCCGCACAGCGCTTCCGGGTTCCCGCAGCAACAGTTTCTGGTCAAGAAAAACCTTCAAGCTAACGGCATCGCTCTGCTGGGCAAGGGGATGCCCCGGCGCGCATACCGCCGCAATGGGATATACCGATAGAGGCGTCTTTTTTAACACGGGATGACGCACCAGCCCTTCGATCATGGCCAGGTCTACGGTATTGTCCATCAGCCTCCGCTCAATATCCGCCGCCCGCTCAACCGTCACCCGTACCGGTACCTGCGGCCACCGTTCCTCAAACCGCTTCAGAATCCCTGGAAGCCGGAAATTCGCGATGGTGATGCTGGATCCTACCCGGATAGGGCTCCGGGCTTCCACCTCCGTTTCTGGCGCGGTCAGCTGGCTATAGGCCTCCAATACCCGCTCCGCCCTCTCCAGAAACAGCTGCCCCGCTCCCGTAAGGACAATTTTCCGCCCCATCCTCTCAAATAAAGGGTACCCTAATTCCTCTTCCAACTCTCGGATCGCCCGTGATACCGCCGGCTGGGTCATATACAGGGTATCCGCCGCCCGAGTGAACTGCTTCTCCCGGCACACCCTCCGGAAAATCGTTAACTGCCGTATATTCATGCCCGCTCCCCTATTCATACCATTGTTGTTATGCTTTTTATAAAATAATAGCATTTTATTTATTTATTCGCAAGCAGTATACTGGATACTAAGGATTCACCCTCTATCTGCATCCCCATGCCTCTTCAGGCTGCCGCTCCCCGGCACCCCGGGATGCCTTAAAGGAGATTTGCTCAATGAATGGTCAAAAATTACGCCTGTACGCCTGGCTGGCCGCCGCGAACCTGCGAATCAGCGCCTTCGCTTTCGGCGGGGGATATGTGGTTATCCCCCTCATCCGCAAAAACTTCGTGGAAAAAAAGAAAGCCTTTACTGAGGAAGAACTGCTGAATATGGCCGCTATCGCTCAATCTTCCCCCGGGGCGATAGCCATCAATCTAGCCGCCCTGGCCGGACGCCGCACAGCTGGATTCCCCGGCGCGGTGATCGCCTGTATGGCCGCCGTAATCCCTCCCCTGCTCATCCTGACCCTGATCTCCTTTTTCTATCAGGAATTCCGGGAAATGGCTGCTGTGGCCGCCGTTCTGGAAGGCATGCAGGCCGGGGTCTGCGCTCTGATTGTGGACGTGGTTTGGGATATGTCCCGTGCCCTCTTCCGGGAAAAACAACCCCTGTTCTGTTTTATGATGCCCATCGCCTTTATCGCTTCGTTCTTCTTCAACGTCAATGTGGCTCTTATCTTAGTCGCCTGCGCCGGTACCAGCCTTCTGGTCTGGTGGCTCCAGCGGAAACGGAGGGATAAGTTATGCCGGTAATTCTCCAGCTCTTCCTCAGCTTTTTTCAAGTGGGCCTGTTCAGTATCGGCGGCGGCTACGCCACGATCCCTCTCATTCAACAACAGGTGGTACAACTCCACCAATGGCTGTCCTTTCAGGAATTTACCGATATTATCACCATTTCTCAGATGACTCCCGGGCCTTTGGCGGTCAATACCTCCACCTTTGTCGGCCTCCGGATCGGCGGGATCGCAGGCGCCTTGGTTGCTACTCTGGGCTGTGTGATCTCCGGGTTCTGCATTTCCCTGCTGCTGTACTGGTTCTTTCACCGGTATCAGGAAAACCAAGGTATCCAACGTGCCCTCCAGGGGCTCCGTGCCGCTTCTATCGGCCTGATCGCCTCCTCCGCCTGCACTATCCTCCTGATCGCCCTATGCGGTACCTCCCAGCTGGCAGCCGTTGCCTCCTTCAGCGTATCGGCAGCGGTACTGGTGGCCCTGTCCATCCTGGCCCTGCGCAAGCTGAAGCTTCCTCCTGTTCTCGTCATGCTCCTGTGCGGCGGCGTTGGCCTCCTCCTTCACTATCTGCCGGTAGACTTCCTCCGCCTGTGACCTCATTCCATATCCCATATTCTCCACTCAAAACAACACAAGGGAAGTTTTCGCCCCGCCTTTTACAAAAGGCAACGCCTGGGAGCGCCCGCGGGGCGGGAAACAGCGAGCAGGGGTTGGCGCCGCGGTCAAAACCGGCAGCCGCATTTGCGGCGTACGACGGTTTTGGGTACCGCAAGGGGAGGCGGGGTCGAGGGGCAGAGCCCCCGACATATCCCACAGGACGGGAAACAGCGAGCAGGGGTTGGCGCCACGGTCAAAACCGGCAGCCGCCAAGGCAGCGCAGGGCGGTTTTAACACTGGATGAGGGATTGGGAGAGGGGCAATGCCCCTCTCCCAATCCCTCTAAAAGCCGTTACGTCCTTTTCCTGGGAAACTCACTTCCCAGCTTGCTATCCCTTGACCAATTGCCGCAGATTCAACCCCATATCCCGGCGCAGTTCCGCCTCTTTAGGAAGCCCGGCGGATTCCAACAACCGGGCTATCAGGGCGTGGAAAGCCGGGGAGTGGTCAGGATGCCGGAAATGGGCCAGCTCGTGAAACACCACATAGGCCGCGCTGTGGGGCAGCAGGCACAACAAGGCCGGATTCAGGGTGATCCGATATTCCCGGACGGCACAGCTGCCCCACCGGCTCACCATCCATCTCAGGGTCAGAGCCGGCGGCAACCTTTCCTGACAGCCGGTCACTCGGCTGTAAATTGTCCAGCAACTCTCCAGCAGCGCTGGCAGTTCCTCCTGTGACAACCCCATCAGCCAGTTTCGTATTTGCGATCCCACCGTCTCCCCGGCATCCGCTCCCATGGCCACCCACAAGTTTTCCCCTTCCAAGGTGATGGTTTCCGGACAACCCAGGCTGACCCGGATTGTCAGCCACCGGCCCCTCACCGGAACCCGTCCACCGTCACACAGGCGAGGCTGGCTGCCCGCCTGTTCCAGCCGGGCCAGCGCCGCGAATATCCAGGGGGCTTTCTCCCGTACCACCCCATCCACTTGACAGCCGTCCATTCCCCGAGGCGCCGACACCGCCACCTCCCCGCCAGGCTTCACCCGTAAGTTGACGTTTTTTACCCTTTTAACGGTAAGCACATAGGCCAGTTCCCGGCCGTCCACCAGAATCGTCCGTTTTATCCCCATCTTCCCCTTTCCGCCCGCGCCGCTCCAGCCCACAGATCTCCGGCCTTCGTCCCCGGACACCTCAAAGGCTTCCTCCTGGGCACAAAAATGCCGCGGGTTTGACCGCCCGCGGCACATCGCTTATACGTCCTCCGTCACCGGAAGCTCACATGTTCTCCTCGATGTAAGAAACCAGATCCCCTACAGTATGGATCTTCTCGATCTGATCGTCCGGGATCTCCACATCGAATTCATCCTCCAGAGACATGAGCATATCCACCACGTCCAGGGAATCCGCTCCCAAATCGTCCGCAATGTTGGTTTCAGGGGTGATGGTGTCCTCCTCCACATCAAACTGATTGCTCAAAATCATTTTAACTTTTTCCAGTACCATCCAGATCATCCTTCCAAAATTGTTGCCCTTACAGGCGGTTCCGGACTTGAACCGCGGCCGGATCCTATGCTATACTGGCAGCAGGCTCCCACCGGGCCGCCCCGGCAAGGGGATTACACCAAAATAGTATTCGTATTCTTCCCATTTGTCAATCATCTTTTGGAAAATTTTTTATTTTGTTTTATCTTAAAGAAAGGTCGCGGTTATATGGCGTCTCCTTCCTACCTTGTTATCGGCCATCCCCTGGGACACAGTATGTCTCCCTTCATCCATCGGAGGCTGTTTTCCCTGCAGAACCGGCCGGCGGACTACGGCCTGCGGGATATCCCTCCGGAGGAGCTGCCTTCCGCCCTGCCGGAACTGCTGAAAACCGCCCAGGGCCTGAATATTACCATCCCTCACAAGCAGGCTGTTATCCCCTATCTTGACCGGCTGGAAGGCCGGGCGGAACTCTACCGCTCGGTCAACACCATTCGCATCGGCCCTGACGGGGCTGTGGGGTTTAACACCGACGCCGACGGTTTCCTTCACGCCCTCCAGGACGGCGGCGTCCAGCTGAAGGGCCGGGTCGCTATTCTGGGATGCGGCGGGGTTGCCCGTACCTTCGCCTGTGAAGCCGCCTTGGCTGGCTGCTCCATCCTTAACGCTGTCCGGCCTCAGAGCCTGGCCTCCGCCCGGGAACTGAAAACCTACGTACAGCAGCTGGTTCCCGGCATCCCCTACGAGATTACCACCCTGGACGCCCTGGCAGAGCAGTCCTCTTCAGGCATTGATCTGCTGATCAATGCCACACCGGTGGGAATGTACCCCCACGCTGACGCTTCCCCGGTGGACGTCCGGGTCTTGCGGCATACCAGCGCCGTATTCGATGCCGTGTACAATCCCGCCAAAACCCTCCTGCTGGCCCAGGCCGAAGCCTGCGGCGTCCAAACCGTGGCCGGTATGCCCATGCTGGTTTGGCAGGCTGTTGCCGCCCATCGGTTCTGGTACGGCGCGGAATTCCCAATCGGCCAGATCCGGACACTGATCGCCGATGCCCAAGCGGAAATGGAACGGTCATTCCGTTAATACCGCCAGCCGGGCAAAAGGAAAGGTTGATGACAATGCACCCCCTATCCCTGGAAATCCTCCAGTCCTGGAAAATACGCAAAAGCGCCGCCGATAAAGCCGCCTTCCGCGCGCGGGTGGCCGGGGAGCTGGCCCAAACCGGCTACCCTGTCCGCACCGAAAGCGGCGGCCTGATTACCAGCCACAACCTGATCCTTGGCGATCCCGACACCGCCGACCTTATCGTATCCGCCCACTACGACACCTGCGCCGCTATGCCCCTGCCCAATCTGATTACCCCTCGTAACCCCCTTTTTTTCCTTCTCTATCAACTCCTCCTGGCAGGGGTGCTTGTGTTTCTGGCCTTCCTGCCCGCTTGCCTTGTTTCCCTGATCCCCGTGGTTGGGCCCATCCTGGCCCTCCTCACTTGGTCCATCACCCTGATCCTCCTTTGCTTTCAGTGCATGGCCGGAAAAGCTAACCCGTCCAACCTGAATGACAACACTTCCGGCGTTGTCACCCTTTTGGAAGCCGCTTTCCGCCTTCCTCCCCAATACCGGGACCAGGTGGCCTTCGTTTTGTTCGATAACGAGGAGCTTGGTCTGCTAGGCTCCTCCCTGTTCCGCCACCGACACCCCACGGCTGCCCGCCGAGCACTGCTGATTAATCTGGACTGTGTCTCCGATGGGGATTACTTCATGCTTTCCTGCACCAAAGCTCTCCGACAGGATCTTCCCCTGTACAACGCCCTTCAAACCGCTTTCAACCCCGCCTGTGCCCCTGAGAAAACTACCCGCTTTTTCCCCGCAGCCACTACCCTCTACCCCTCTGATCAATGGGGTTTCCCAAAATCCATGGCCATAGCCGCCCTGAAAAAAGCCCCGGTCCTGGGCCTGTACCTGGACCGGATCCACACCTGGCGGGATACCCGTTGGGATTCCCGCAATGTGGAGTTCCTGGCCGATGCCCTGGTACGGATGGCTGCGTCCCTGCCCTCCCCGGACAGCCCCTCCTCCTCATCCGCCGGCAACCTGATCCTTTGCGGCTTCATGGGCTGCGGTAAATCCACAGTGGGCCGCCTGCTGGCCCAGGATACCGGCCGCCAGTTCCTGGATATGGACGCCTATATTGAACAGCAGGCCGGAATGTCTATCCCGGAAATCTTCAGGCTCTATGGTGAGACGGATTTCCGCCGTCGGGAACGGGAGGCCTGCGCCGCCCTGTCCCAACAGTCCAATCTGGTGATCGCCACCGGCGGCGGCACCCTGGCCAACAGGGAAAATGCCCGTCTCCTGGCTTCTTCCGGCACCATCATCCTGCTGGAGGTGTCCGCTGAAACAGTGCTTTCCCGGCTGGAAGGCGATACCTCCCGTCCCCTGCTGGCACGCCCCGACCGGGAAACCGCCGTCCGGGAACTGATGTCTAAACGGATGCCCCTATACCGGGAAGCTGCCCATATCACGGTATCCGGTGATCCCGTTCCCACTGTTGTCGTACAATCTATCCTAAATCAACTCTGAATTCTTCCCCTCTATGGGGAAGATATTCACAATATCCTCGCCAATTATCACAATTTTCCATAGTTTATTTGTTGACAAATTTCCCGGAAAATCTTATCATAAAAAGGTAGCACAATTTTCTCTCCTCTATACACTGTCAAGAAACGGGGTTCACCCATGTCTCACCTG
>CALWMQ010000150.1 GCA_944382025.1 uncultured Clostridia bacterium
TATAACGAAGCCATGGAACGTTACGGCTCCGACAAGCCGGATATCCGATTTCCTATGGAACTGATCGACCTGGCCGATGCGGTAAAAGACTGTGGTTTTGGCGTGTTCTCGTCCGCTGTGCAGGGCGGCGGTACTGTCCGGTGCATCACCGCCAAAAACGCGGTGAGTATCCTGACCCGCAAAGAGGTGGACAAGCTTACCGACTTTGTCAAAGGCATCGGCGCCAAAGGCTTGGCCTGGGTACGCTGGACAGAGGATTCCGTGGCTTCCTCCTTCGGGAAATTCCTCTCTGAAGAGGAAATGTCCCGGCTGCTGCAAACCGCCGGCGCTGAAAAAGGGGATGTGGTTCTCATCGTGGCGGACACGGTGAAAAAACACGTCTTGACCACCTTAGGTGCCCTGCGCCTCACCGTGGCGGATAAGCTGAGCCTGCCTCGAACCGGCCTGGGCCTGCTGTGGATTACCCAGTTCCCCTTCTTCGAGTGGGATGAAGAGCAGGAGCAATGGGTGGCTATGCATCATCCCTTTACCGCTCCTCTGGACGAATGTATCCCCTATTTGGACAGCGACCCCGGAAAGGTATATGCCAAGGCTTATGACCTGGTCCTGGGAGGGATCGAACTGGCCAGCGGTTCCATCCGTATTACCGACCCTGAACTCCAGGGACATATGTTCAAGGCCCTGGGCCTGTCGGACGAGGAAGCCCATGAGAAATTCGGTTTCCTGACCGACGCTTTCCAGTACGGCGCCCCGCCTCACGGCGGTATGGGCATTGGGCTGGATCGGCTGGTCATGCAGATGCTGGGCGCTTCTACCCTGCGGGATGTGGTTGCCTATCCCAAGGTACAGAACATGACGGAACTGATGACCGAGTGCCCCGCCCCTGTTGATCAGGAGCAGCTGAACGAGTTGGGGATTGCGGTGCAGGCGCAATCATAAAAAGACCCGGAACCCTCGCCGGGAATCGCGATATAACGCTAAAAGACCCGTGCTGTAACGGCTTACAAAGCCGTTACAGCACGGGTCTTCTTTGTGTTATGTCCTTTTGATGATGGATTGCGCTAGGCTTCTCCGCCGGGTGTTTCTTTTTATGGCTGAAAACGTGGGAAAAATTCAACCCGCTTGACTTTTCCGCCTATTCCTCTCCCCTCACGGCTGCGCTGGGAAGGAAATCACCTTCACTGGAGCGGCGGATTCCTCGGTAAACACCACTACCCTATTTTCCCCTTCTCCCGTCAGCAGGGAGGGGATTTCGGCGCTGGATGCCTGGAAAAAGGCCGTATAGGTCACATAGGTAGGATAATAATAGTCCTCCTCCCCATAATAGGCGTTCTCCTCTCTGTCCAGGGTGATGCGATACAAGGGTTTTGTGATATCCAGCACCTCATCGGAACGAAGCACCCCCGCAAATTCCTCTACCCGGGTTGGCATTTGCCTTAACTGCTCTCCCGACAGGGAAAAAGACGCGGAGCCGCTGCCCAAGCCATCCAGATTATAGGCTTCCACATTCAAGTTGTCCCCCAGACGCCACTCTTTTGCCTCCAGCCAGCTCAGAATCTTGTCGGCATCGCTTTTCTGCTGCTCCTGTGTCTCCCGGAGATACCGATTACAGCTTTGTGTCAGGTTGGTAAACAGCGGCAGGCTAAAACTATATTGCTGGGTACCGATTGTGGTAGACACCCGTAAGGTATCCAGGAACGCATACTGCTGAGACGCCAACTGGCTGGAAGTGATCATATCAGAGTACACAATACCTTGCTTTTGAAGAACAATCTGGGCATACCATTGCTCAAAAGGCAATGCCGCCACCTCATCGCACATCATCTGGTAAATTTCCTGCACCGCCTGGCGGGATATGGTCGTGTTGGGGATGGTAACGGTAGTGGAATCATATCCCAGCCTTGGCAGTTTCTGATAAATTTCCCGGAAAGCCGGGATCTCTGCCAGTGGGGCAGATAAGGCTTGATAATCCTCGGCGCTCATCAGGATGTTCCGGTAATGGACAGAGGCTCCGGTCCGTATAGCTACACAAGCTGTGGTCATATTACTGTACTGGGTGTAATATTTCCGTGGGGAAGACCGGCATACATCCACGGTATAGCTTAGCTGGCGGGCTACCACCTGGTTAACGTCCAGGCTTTTGATTTCTATTTCCTGGGCACGGGCGGTAAAATAATCGGTATACTTGTTGGGAGATACGATGCGAATAGAGGTGATATCCTCCGCTCCGGGGGAAAACGACAGGACGGATTGGTACAGCCCCACCATCCCGCCGATCAGCGCCACATTGAGCACTGCCAGCACTCCCAGAACCGGAATGGCCCGGAGAAGATTTTTCCACTTCCGGGTGGTAATGATTTCATAGAGGAAATAGACCACCAAAGCGATGATATAAATCACCACATAGGAGAACAGCTCCCCCTCCTCTTTCCAAACAATGCCGTGAAAGATGCCATAGCAGGCAAAAGCGCAGGGAATCATGGCCAGGGCCAGCCGATAAGCCGCCTGAAGGATCCGGTTAGGAGCGGCTTGGCCAGCCGCTTCGCTCCTGCGGCGGTGGAACAGAACCGCCCCTGCCGCCAGATAAAGGATCCCCAGCACCAGAGTATACAGGCCGCTTCCCAAAGAGCTGACCACATTGGAGAACGTTCCCAGCCCCAGAGCCCCCAATACCGCCCCCACCGGAACGTTGCAGGAGGAATCCAGCAGAAAAACGAAATGGTTGGAAGGGATTAACGGCAGGGCCTCGGTCACGCTGACATTCAGGAACAGGATGAGAAGCCGGGGAACAAAAATCAGCATCAGGGACACCATCACATTGGTAAACAGGGTCCCGGTAACACACATAGCCAGGGCTACACAGGCTGTCACCAGCACGCAGCCGGACAGGATGTTGAACAGGGCAGTCAGCACACTGGAAAAGTTCACCACGAAAAAGGCGGGGAACAATACATGAAAGCCTACCGCCAGCCCAGTGGTCACCACAGCCGTGCCCATAACCCAGGTTAGGATCGCGGCAATAAAACTGAAAAACAGGCAGAGCCTGGTTTCAGGAATGGCATGATAAAAATCGCTGGCATTGCGCCGGTTCAGAAATTGGAATAGATATAGGGTCATCAGAGGCGCCAGTACGCAAAAGCTTGCAAACAAAATTGGATGTATATCTATAAAGTCCAGCAGCTGCACCCGAATATACGGCTGGTCTTTCTGGGACAGCACTTTCCCCACCGGGATCAAAATAGCTTCCAGCGACATAATCACCAACGCGGCGATACCGATCAGCCGCAGCTGCTTAAGCCCATCCAGATACAGACGCGGGCTAAAAACGCTCTTTTTCATCACATTCACCAACCTTTCCGTCCGCATCACGCCTCCAGCACATCGCTGAAGGCATAGCCCAAAGCTTCCATCTCATAGGTAAACACTTCTTCCAGCGTCAGGGGAAGCACATCCATGAGAATGGGTGCCATCTGATGAAGGCGATTGACCGTCTCCTCCCGATTGCCGCGGACGATCATGTTGGCTACGGATCCCCGCTTGCTGAAATGGAGGATATCAATCCCCTGGAAGGATTCCCGGCCGTACTCCTGGGAAAAAGCAATCTGGATCTTGAACAGGGAGGTTTTGAGATTCTGTATATCGCTCTCCAGTACCAGTCCGCCTTTATGGAGCAGGGCTAACTGGTCACAGGTATCCTCCAGTTCCCGCAGGGAGTGGGACGTGATAATAGCGGTCGCCTGCCGTTCCAGCACGTCCTGGCAGATCAGGTTTTTGACCAGGTTGCGCATGACGGGATCCAGGCCATCGAAGGTTTCGTCAAAAAAGATGTATTGCGGGCGGCAGGAAACCGCTAAAATAGTCGCGGCCTGGCGGCGCATGCCTTTGGAAAAGGTGCCCAGGGATTTTTGGGGGTTCAGGCGGAACGTGTCCGTCAGGGACCGGTATCTCTTATGGTCAAAGGTGGGATAAGCGGCGGCATACAGGCCGGCCATCCGGTCCATGCTTGCCCCCGGTAAAAAGTACAGTTCATCCGGTACAAACGCGACTTGGGATTTCACAGCCGGGTTCTCAAATACCGGCTGGCCGTCAATGGTCAGATTGCCTTCATCCGCCCGGTATACCCCGGCCATCAGCCGCAAAAAGGTAGATTTACCCGCGCCGTTAGATCCTACCATGCCATAGATACACCCCTGAGGGATGGTGCAGGTAATATGGCTCAGGGCGGTAAAATCCTCAAATGTCTTGGTAACGTTTTCCGCTTTAATCATATGGTATTCCCTCCCTTGTCATGCGCGGAATAGGCCTGTTCCACTGTATGAAGCACCTCATCCTTCGCGATGCCCGCCAAGGCCAGCTCCTGGGCAAGCTGATAAAGGAGGCCCAGATTTTCCCGTTTATGCTCTCCCAGGAGTGCCACAGCGTTTTCCGACACAAAGCATCCGATGCCGGGGACAGAGTAGATAACGCCCCGGAGATCCAGTTCGGAATAGGCCTTTTGGATGGTATTGGGATTGATAGACAGCTCCATGGACAAGCTGCGGACACTGGGAAGCTGGGTACCCGGCTTGAGCACGCCGGACAGCACAAACCGTTCCAGCTGATGGATGATCTGTTCATAGACCGGCTGGCGGGACATGGTATCCACCTGGAACATGGGCCCCCTCCTTTCAAAAGCAGTGTATGATGGCTACTAACTGTACTATATGTCATAATACAGTTGAAGTATACCATCCTCTCCACCGCCTTGTCAAGGCTTTCTATAGCCCATTCCCATTTTTCATCTTCTGTTTTCCTTGCCAACCGGGTATTCCCCGGGACGGTACTGGACTATCCGGGCGCTCATCCGCATCCCTCATAATTTGTCAGCCTTTCATCTCCTATAGGCATCCGGGATGGCGGATCCGGACAATCCCGGCCATTACCCATCCGTTAGCGGCACACCGTATAGGGCCTACCGATTCATGTTGTCCACGATTTCCGCAGGTTTGGCGGTCATTTCGACCCAAGCCGGAAGGAACCCGCTTTTGAGGGCATTCCGAACCGAGCCCAGATTTGACCACGCCGAGCAATAGAAAGGAACCTTCCCTTTTTTCAGGATTTCCATCGCCAAATGACTGGTCAGGGATGCGGCGATTCCCTGCCGCCTGTACCGGGGCAGGACATCTATTCCGATTTGCCACATGGCGGCACAATCGGCGGAACATCCTGCCAATCCAATCAGCTTCCCGTGATCATACGCACCCATCCCCAGCACATCCAGTTCCTTTCGGCTTTCGCACAAAGCATTGCTCCATTCCGGCTGATACAGGCCGGCCAAATCGTCCTGTTCCAGCAGGCGCACTTCGTAACGGCATGGCTGGGCAACTAGCTTTTGGATATCCGGCAGATAGTATTCCGCCATAAAACATATTTTTTGCCCCATGGTTTCCAACCGTTCATTGAGCCAGTGTAAATTCGGGGTTTCAAAGCAATGACAGGCGGCAAATTTTTCAATGTATTCCTCTACTATTCCCCTGTACGCCTCTTGTACTGAGGCGACAATGTTATTGCCGTAGGAAACCAAATGACAGGCGATCGGTTCCTTATAATACTTCCGGGCGCCTGGGCCCAGATGAAAAGGAACCACTACATTTCTGCCGCATAAAAAATCCGATGGGGTACAGCCTATATCCAACGCGGACTGTTCCACAGCAATTTGGAAAATTTCCTGGTTATTCACTTGCATGCCTCCTTACGTGCCCGATGAACGGTATCAGTATAACCCAGTCCGCTGTTGAAAGCAATGTCCTGGTTTCATCGCTATCCGGACGGCCGCTGTAGAGAAAATTTTTCAGGCAAATCTGTGTCAGCTGTCAGGGTGTCTTGAGAAGCAAGCGGTATCGTGTTATACTGAAAAGGGAGGTAAAATATTCTATCCATGCATTTCATATTGTGAGGTGAAGATAGATGAAAAACCAGCAATACCGGCAATCCAGTACTCTGTCCTGCGAGCAGTTTAAAAAGCGGTTTCGGGAACAAGTTACCTCCTATGGGCGGCAGCCCCTGCGTCTGACGTACCATGAAAATCCCAGTGGGGATACCTTTGTGCTCCAGACGGGGATTTTCAAACTGAAAGGGCATATCCGAGATATACCCGGCAAAGGCTCGGAAATTGTCTGGGAATTCACCAAACAGCTGATGCTGAAAATTGTGTTGGCGGTGCCTTTCATCGCCATGGTGTTTGCCATCGCTTACTACCTAATTACAAAGAACTATCCCTTTGCGTTCGGTCTGATGGCTGCGGCTATGGTCTATATCTGTCTTGCCAGCTTATTTTTGCTGTATATTCCCAAGAAGGATCGTCAACGCCTCACCGAACAGCTGGAGATTTTGTCCGACCATACAGAAGCATAAGGAGATATACTTGGATAGATAAAACGGCAGAACAGAACAGCTCTTGGGGTGTGTGAACCCGTCCGGCGCGGCAGTCATCATGAAGTTATGGTCTTATCGGTTTCCATAGCATTACAAGAAAAAGGCCGAAGGGGATCGGAAATCCGAGTCCCTTCGGCCTTTCGTTTATTGAACAACCAGGTGATCTTGATCCAAGTCTACCGTCAGCACAGTACCAGGCAGCAAATCCCCAGCAATAATGCGGCGCCCGATCAGGGTTTCCACCTGCCGTTGAATAAATCGGCGCAGAGGACGCGCGCCATAAACCGGGTCATACCCGTTGTCCACAATATAGGTTTTAGCGGCTTCGGTCACCCGGCAGCTAAGCTGCTGATCCTCCAGCCTTTTATTCAGGCCGGCTATCAGTAGATCCACAATTTGGGTGATATCCGCTTTGGTCAAAGGCTTGTAGAATACAATTTCATCCAATCGGTTAAGGAACTCCGGCCGGAAGGAATGTTTCAGCAATCCTTCCACCTCTTCCTTGGCCTGAGGGGTAATCTCTCCGGCTTGATCAATGCCGTCCAGAAGATATTGAGACCCCAGGTTAGAGGTCAGGATAATAATGGTGTTTTTGAAGTCCACCGTCCGGCCTTGGGAATCGGTAATCCGTCCATCATCCAGGACTTGGAGGAGCACATTGAACACATCGGGATGGGCTTTTTCCACCTCATCGAACAGCACAACCGAGTATGGCTTGCGGCGAACCGCTTCGGTGAGTTGGCCGCCTTCCTCATATCCCACATAGCCGGGAGGCGCCCCGATCAGCCGGGAAACGGAATATTTCTCCATATACTCGGTCATGTCAATACGGATGATGTTCCGCTCATCGTCAAACAGGCATTCCGCCAGGGCTTTGGCCAGTTCGGTTTTTCCTACGCCGGTTGGCCCCAGGAACAAGAAGGATCCGATTGGACGGTTGGGATCCTGAATCCCGGCCCGAGACCGGATAATCGCTTCGGTAACCTTGGTCACCGCCTCGTCCTGCCCGATCACCCGTTGATGGAGGATGTCTTCCAAATGCAGAAGTTTTTCTTTATCGCCCTCCATCAGCTTGGCCACCGGGATACCGGTCCAGCGTTCAATAATCCGGGCGATTTCCTCATCGGTAACCTTATCCCGCAGCAAGCTGTTTTTGCGGGTGGATTCCTCCGCCAGGCGCTCTTCCGCTTCCAGCTGTTTTTGCAGTTCCGGCAGCTTGCCGTATTTCAGTTCGGCGGCTTTGTTCAGGTCATAATCCTGCTGGGCTTTTTCAATCTGCTGGTTAACCGTTTCTATCTGCTCCCGCAAGGACTGGACTTTGCCAATAGCCGCTTTTTCATTCTCCCATTTGGCTTTCATGGAATTGAACTGCTCCCGCATCTCGGCCAGTTCCTTCCGGATCTCAGCCAGATGTTCCTGGGACAGGGCGTCTTTTTCTTTTTTAAGAGCGGCCTCCTCAATTTCATGCTGGATAATCTTCCGCTGGATAACATCCAGTTCGGTAGGCATGGAATCAATCTCGGTGCGGATCATAGCGCAGGCCTCATCGATCAGGTCGATAGCCTTGTCAGGAAGGAAACGGTCGGTAATATACCGGTTGGACAGGGTGGCGGCGGCAATAATGGCCTGATCCTGGATTTTTACCCCATGATACACCTCGTACCGCTCTTTCAGCCCTCGGAGGATGGCAATCGTGTCCTCCACTGTCGGCTCGTTTACCATTACCGGTTGGAACCGACGCTCCAGGGCATGATCTTTTTCAATATATTGGCGGTATTCGTCCAGGGTCGTAGCACCGATACAATGCAGCTCACCCCGGGCCAGCATGGGTTTCAGCAGGTTACCGGCATCCATACTGCCTTCGGTTTTGCCCGCACCTACAATGGTGTGGATCTCATCGATAAACAGGATGATACGGCCCTCGCTCTTCTTGATTTCCTGGAGCACCGCTTTCAGGCGTTCCTCAAACTCGCCCCGGAACTTGGCGCCGGCAATCAGGGAACCCATGTCCAAAGAGAAAATGGTTTTGTCCTGTAGGCTGTGGGGAACATCTCCCCGGACAATCCGCTGTGCCAAGCCCTCTGCGATGGCGGTTTTGCCGACGCCCGGCTCGCCGATGAGAACCGGGTTGTTTTTGGTTTTTCTGGAAAGGATGCGGATCACGTTCCGGATCTCGTCATCCCGGCCGATAACCGGATCCAGTTTCTGGCTCCGGGCCCGCTCTACCAGATCGGTACCATATTTCCCCAGAGCGTCATAAGTGGATTCGGGGCTGTCGCTGGTGACCCGGGTATTGCCCCGAACCTTCATCAGCGCTCCCAGCACATCGTTTTTATTCAGGTTGTATTTGCGGAACAGCTTTTGCAGGGTATCATTGGCGTTATCCAGCAGGCATAAAAAGATATGCTCCACCGAAACATATTCGTCCTTCATCTTCTCAGCCGTGCGCTCCGCGGCGGTCAGCACTTTGTCCACATCACCGGAAACATAGATTTTCCCGGCTTCCCGCCCGGAACCGGTCACTGAAGGCAGCCCATTGACTGCCTGAACCGCATCGGCTTCCATCTGTTCCGCCGGCAGGCCCATTTTCAGCAGGAGCTGTGGGATCAGTCCCTGTTCCTGGGTCAGCAGGGCGGCCAGAAGATGTTCTTCCTCCATCTGCATATTTTGATGTTCAACCGTCATGTTTTGAGCTTCCTGGATGGCTTCCAGGGATTTTTGGGTAAATTTTTGGGCATTCATAAAAATCCCTCCTTTATGGCGCTGGTGGCACGGCCATTTTCCCATAACGCCGCTGGTTTCACCTATCAGCGTATTCAGTATACGAAACAAATAAGAACAGAAAAAGGATAGTATGTGAATAAATTGTAAATGTTAGCACTCTTTATATTCGAGTGCTAACGCTGGAGGGGGATTCACAGTAAAGGGCCGGGCACTGCTGAAAAATGGCAAAAGAAAACCTGCTGACACCGAAGAAGGGGACGGATGGCGGCCCACAGCGGAAAAGCATCAGCAGGTTGTTCATATACCGGGGATTGCGCAGGGACGCCGCCCCTGCAACCCCGCCGCCTTTTGAAAAAGGCGGGCGAAAACTTCCCTTTCTTCTAAAACAAAAACGCGCCGAAATAGGTGACAGTATTGGCTCCATTGATGTATTTCATGCCGCAGCGGGATGCCAGGGTAGACACATTGATGCAATAGGCCTCAGGGGAAGAAAGCATTTTATCCGGCATACGGCAGGGCTGATTGTCAGCCTTAGCACACACTTTGCAGCGGGTGCATCCTCCCGCGGTCAGCATCAAATACGGAGGCAGCAGAGGCGCCAGCGCTTTCTCGATAGCGTCGGAAACCGCGGCATGCTCCCGGCTGGCCGCCTGCATACCTTCCACGTCAAAAGAATCTTCCAGGTTTCCGACTGTTTGGTACACCAGGATGTGGGAATAGGATTTCGCTTTGGCAATCAAGTCTTCCGGATCCCCCACATAAGGAGGGCAGGCCCAATTTTTACCGTAGGCTCCGCAAAAGTTAGCGGCGCAGCAGTCCCGCAAGTGCGTATCGAAGGGAATTTGCGCGGTTTCAATGACCGCCGCCTTAAACGCACCCTTTTCCATACATATGGATGCCAATTGTTGATGATCCATGACCATTTCCGATCCCTTCCGGACGGTTGCTCTCAGGACGTTGCGAAACTCCTTATGCCAACGTACCGGTTATGCGCCGTCCTTTTGTAAAATATACAACAGGCGATTCTTCCCAAGTGTCTATAGGGAAGGCACAGGACGATATAAGGCTTAGACAGAGGATGACTGCCCTAAAAACGCCTTTTTACCTGTTGGAGAATTTGCAGCGGTATCCCCGCCAAAGGTTTCTGATACAGCACAGGCCGCCCTATGGGCGGCCTGCCGGCAAAGCTATACCAATGTTTCAATCCCGTTCCTGGGTTCAGGGCCGCAG
>CALWMQ010000151.1 GCA_944382025.1 uncultured Clostridia bacterium
AGGTATTGGCTTCCTGCCCAAGGATGAATATCTGGAGGAAACCCTGGAGGCGTATATCGCCCATATCAAAACCTATGATAAGGATGACAAGACCTACAGCAACCGCGGTCTGGAGCTTCTGGTCAAATATATGTACGGCCCCGAGGCCCAGGACCGGGTGGATTTCACCAAGGTGGGCAGCCTGGAAATGGCGAAAAAGCATTCCTATGAGAATTATAAGGTCAATCCGGAAGCCACCCTGATTTTCTATCAGCCTCCGGCCATCTCCTACGAGCTGCGCGGCAAAATGGAAATCTACGATGAATGCGATTCCGGCAAGCGGGAGATCTACCAGCAGTTCATCAATGCCCAGCACGATGTGTACCATGCCCCGGATATGTCCCGGTGGCTGAGCCGCCCTGCCTACATTTTCCGTATTGAAGAGATTTTCGATAACTGCGTCACCAAAGAGGGCTTCGGCACCAAGATGCAGTACCCCTATTGAGCCAGAGCCATGAAAAGACGGTTACATACAGGCGGACGGCGGCTGGGCGGGCTGCTGCTGTCCGCGGTACTTTTAAACGGCGTACTGCTGGCTGCCGGTTGTTCCGGCGGCGCCTATGAACGGCGTGGGGATACCTCCTCGACCTTGTATATCGGGGAGGTGGCCTCCAGCTTTCCTACCTCCTATATGCCCTGGTTTTCCCGGGATGGCATCGCCCCCACTATTGCCAATATGGTATATTCCACGTTGTTCGATTATGATGAGAATACCGGTGTGTATACCCCCCGGCTGGCGAATTCCTGGTATTATGTGGACAAGGAGGGCAACCCCATTGTCACCGAAGACGGCCGGGTGGATTATGACCGGCTGGAAGAAGTTTACGGCGGGAGTGATTCCGCCTTTTTCCCCGTGCGCTTCGAGCTGAACCCGGACGCTACCTGGAGCGATGGTACCCCGGTCACGGTGGAGGATATCTATTTTACCTATGATCTGGCGGCTAACCAGAAGGTGTCCAACCATGCCGGAGCCCTGGCGTGGGTCAATGACCTGCTTCATAAGTATGATACCAATACCGGCGTCATGAAACGCCAGGGGATCTATACCTATGATCACGGCGCTGCCCAGGCGGGTTACGCCATTTCGGAAGAGGAAAAGGATACGGTGTTCTACTTTGAGGTCAGCAAGGTGCTGGGAGCCATTACGCCCCTGGTGTCCACGGTGCTGATCCTTCCAAAGCATATCTATGGCCCCATTGTGTCCGCAGAGAACCCCTTGAACAACACCGATCCCGATGAGGCACTGTCCTACGCCTATTCCCATCCGGTGGGCTGCGGTCCGTTTACCCTGGACGCGGAGGCGACCAACTCCCAGGAGATCGTGCTTCACCGCCGGAAGGATTTCTATATTAAGGCGAAAGACGGCAGCGACCTGTATAAGGTGGATACCTTGAAATTCATCCTGTACCAGGAGATCAACGTGGCGATCTATGCCCTGAAAAAGGGGCATCTGGATGTGCTGGACAGCTCTATCAGCGCCAATTACGCGTCTCTGTTCGAAAACGAGGAGTCGGTGCGGCTGATGAAGGCGCCGGGTACCTTTACCCAAACCCTGGTGTTCAACCTCAACGCCCCCACCGACCGGGTAACCCCGGAACGGACGCTGCTGTCGGATGTACGGATACGCAAGGCCATTGCCCTGGCGGTGGATCAGCAGCAGCTGATCCAAAACGTGCTCAACGGGGAAGGACGCCCCGTATCCGCCGGGTTGATTATGGAAACCATGCCGGATCTGTATAACCCGGAATCGGATATTCTGGCCGGGGACACGGATGAGAAGCTGGCGGAAGCCAATGCCATTCTGGACGAGATCTGTCCCACGAAGGACGAGGCAGGATACCGTTATACCGAGGATGGTGTCAAGCTGTCCTTTGAGATCCTGGGCAGCCCGGGGGAGCAGGAAGCCATCAGTTTTCTCCAGGTGCTGCTGCAGAAGATCGGGGTGGAGGTCAAGTTCGCCGCCAAAGGCAATTCGCCGGAAACCACCTACCTGTACGGCGGTAATTTTGATATGACGATTCAGGGGGTAACCTTCTCCCTGTCCAATATCGACACCATGTATAACGCCCATTTCAGCAATCTGAACCGTTCCTCCAATTACGGACGGCTCCAGGATGAAGCCATTAACGCCAAGATCACTGAGATGCGGCAGACCATTAACCTGAACAAGAAATACGAGGCGGTCAAGGAACTGCAGCTGCTGACGGCACAGCAATATTACAAGATTCCGTTGTATTGTTCCAATGTGTTGTCAGTGGCCCGTACCGACCGCTTTACCGGCTGGGAACAGGAGGACGGTTCTACCGCTTTCAACCTGAAATCCCTGGAAAATCTCCAAATGGTATAAGATCACACCCCTGCGGCCGGTCCGCGGGGGCGGTCTGAGAAATCTACCGGGAAGCGAGGCCCGCCATGCAAAAAGGATATGTTATCAAACGCATCCTCTACACCATCTTCATATTTTTTATCGTGGTGACGCTGAATTTCTTCATCCCCCGTATCGGGGTGGAGGACCCGGCGGAACGGTATTACCCTCCCCAGGGCAACATGACCGATGTGGAATATGACATTGTCAAACAGCTGACCCGGGAGCAATACGGGTTCGATGTCTCCACCTTCCAGCAGTATATCCGATACCTGAACGATCTGTTCCACGGGGATCTGGGGACCTCCTTTCAGGCCGGTTCCCCCAAGGTAGCGGATCTGATCGCCTCCCGGATCCCCTGGACCCTGGTGCTGTCGGTCAGTACCCTGCTGATCGGCCTGTTCCTCGGGCTGCTCATCGGCTCGTACGCGGCATGGAAGCGCGGCCAGCGGGTGGATACGGCGGTGCTCAACGCCTCTACCATCACCACCGCCCTGCCAGCCTTTTTCATCGCCCTGCTGCTGTCTCTGTACCTGGGGTTTGAATGGGAGCTGTTCCCCGCTTACACTGATCCCAATATGGTGGCTTCCTTTGACTGGAGCTGGCGCTCCATCAGCCTGGTGGCCTCATCGGCAGCCCTTCCGATTATCTCCATGGCTATCGGCAGCGTGGTCAGCTACGCCCAGAATACCCGCAACAGCGTTATCGCCGTGTCCAATGAGGATTTTATTCTTACCGCCCGGGCGAAGGGCCTGCCCTCCCGGCAGGTGCTGTATAAACATACCCTGCGCAACGCCATGCTGCCCATTGTGACCAATCTGGGCATGAGTGTCAGCGGCCTGATCGGGGGCTCGGTGGTGATCGAGCAGATCTTTAACTGGAACGGTATGGGAACCCTGTTCCTCAACGCCAATAATACCAACGACTACCCGCTGATGATGGGCATCATGCTCTTCCTGTCCCTGTTCGCCCTGGCGGCCAACCTGGTGACGGATCTGTGCTACTGCCTGCTGGATCCCCGGGTAACAGTAGGAGGGAGCCGCTGATGAAACGCTTTTTTTCCCGGCTGGGTTCCGCCCTATGGGACGCCCTGAAAGGCATCGGCCGGTTTGTCGCCAAGCTCTGGGCCCATCCCAAGGGCCGTATTGGCCTGATTATCGCGGGGCTGCTGGTTATCTGCGCTGTCTTTGCCCCTCCCATCGCCCCGTATGCTCCCTATGACGTCACCCCGCGGGCTGAGAAGGGGCTTTCCCCCAGCTGGGCCCATCCCCTGGGGACCACCATTACCACCGGGCAGGATATCTTCAGTATGCTGATCTACGGTACCCGGGTGTCCCTGGTGGTGGGCATTACCACTGGTTTGGCAACCGCTTTCCTGGGGGCGCTGATGGGCGTCCTGACCGGGTATGTGGGCGGCTTTGTGGATATGCTGGTGATGCGGATTGTGGATATTATGCTGGTGATCCCTACGCTGCCGCTGACCATCGTGCTGACCAATCTGTTCGGCAAAAGCTATTTTATGATTATTTTTATCTTTACCCTCTTCGGCTGGACCGGTCTGGCCCGGGTTGTGCGTTCACAGGTGCTGGTGCTGAAAAACAGCAACTACGTCAGGGCCGCTGAGCTGGCCGGGGCTAAACGGAGCCACATCATGTTCCGCCATATCCTCCCCGGGGTGTCCCATCTGCTGATCATGAGCACCGCCCTGACCAGCGCCGGCATCATGGTGGCGGAAGCCGGTTTGTCCTTCCTGGGCCTGGGCGACCCTACCGCGATCAGCTGGGGGAAAATGCTGGCTGACGCTCAAAGCGGCGGCGCCCTGCTGTTCGGCCACTGGTGGTGGATTATGGCTCCCGGTATCGGCATTTTCCTGTCGGTGTTCGCCTTCATGCGCATCGGCCTGGCCATGGAGGAGATTTTTAATCCCAGGATGAAGCAGTCCAGCGGCCTGTATAAGCTGTTTAAAAACCTGAATAATACCTATCTCCAAGAGGTGTTCGATTCCATGGAGGAGGACCGGTTAGAGGAAAAAGTCAAGCCGGAACCCACAGAAGAACGGGAACCCGCCGGGGTATCCTGATCCCCCAGGCCATGGACAGCTGTTTTGGCTGTGCCGGTGACTTGAGCAAGCGGCTGTCCGCTTTTCCGCGGAGGATCTCCTCCCAAAATCCCGAGTAAAGGCAGGTCACAGAGCCTATGACCGATAAAACCATGCTGAAAGTGGAGAATCTCAAGGTGATCTTCCCCAATGCCGCCGGGGTGGTCCGCGCCGTGGAAGGCGTGGATTTGACGGTGCGGGAAGGGGAATGCGTCGCCATTGTGGGGGAAAGCGGCAGCGGTAAAAGCGTTACCTCACTGGCCGTGATGAAACTGCTGAATTCGCCTCCCGCTGTGACGCGGGTGGATACCCTGGAATTTGACGGCCGGGATCTTCGCCAGGCGACTGAAAAGGAGATGCTGGACATCCGTGGCAAGGAAATGGCCATGATCTTCCAGGATGCCCTGACCGCCCTGAATCCGGTGATGACCATAGGGCATCAGCTGGACGAAGTATTTATCCGCCATCAGCACATGAAGAAGAAAGAAGCCAAACAGGCCTCTATTTTGGCCCTGCGGCTGGTGGGGGTGCCTTCTCCGGAACGGCGGTACAGCGATTTCCCCCATGAACTCAGCGGCGGCATGCGCCAGCGTGTACTGATCGCCATGGCGTTCGCCTGCAACCCCAAGCTGATTATTGCCGATGAGCCGACTACCGCTCTGGATGTGACCATCCAGGCCCAGGTGCTGGATGTGCTGAAAAACATGCAGCGGGAGCACAGTACATCCCTGATCCTGATCACTCATGATCTCAGCGTGGTTGCCCATATGGCCGATACGGTTTATGTGATGTACTGCGGACGGATAGTGGAAAAAGCCCCTTTGAAGGAGCTGTTCCATCGGCCGCTGCATCCTTATACGGAAGGATTGCTGGCGGCAGTCCCCCGGCTCAGCGAAGAAAACCATCAGTTTATTCAGATCCCCGACGCGGTTCCCAACCCGATGCATAAGCCTGCCGGATGCACCTTCCATCCCCGCTGCCGGTACTGCACCCAGCAATGCCGGGATAAAATGCCGCCGCTGCAGGATATGGGGGATGGCCGTCAGGTCCGCTGCTGGCATCCTCTGGGCGGCCCCAACCTGACGGAGGACGCTCTCCAGGACGGGAGCGTCGGAAAGGAGGCAGGCCGCTATGAGTGAAAATATCTCCCTCCCTCTGGTGCGGGTGGAGGATCTGAGCGTTTATTTTCCTGTACGGGGCGGTGTGCCTTTTGCCCGTAAGAAGCAGGTTAAGGCGGTCAATCATGTCTCCCTGTGCGTCCCTAAGGGCGAGACCTTCGGGCTGGTAGGGGAATCCGGATGCGGAAAGTCCACCCTGGCCAATGCCATCCTGGGGATGGTGAAGCCTACCGGCGGGAAAATCTATTTCAAGGACCAGGAGCTTACTGCCCTGCCTCCCAAGGCGCTGCGCCAGGCCCGCAGAGACATGCAGATGATTTTCCAGGATCCGTTTTCCTCCCTGAACCCCCGCTTTGATGTGTACAGGCTGATCAGTGAGCCTATGCTGATCCGCGGCGGCTATACCAAAGCGGAGATGGAAGCCCGTGTGGTGGAGCTGCTGGGGCTGGTGGGCCTGTCAGCCGATGACCTGCACCGGTATCCGTCGGATTTCTCCGGGGGCCAGCGTCAGCGTATCGGTATTGCCAGGGCGATTTCCCTGAATCCGGAATTCCTGGTATGCGATGAACCGGTTTCCGCTCTGGACGTGTCGGTTCACGCCCAGATCCTGAACCTGCTGATGGATCTGCAGAAGCGGCTGGGTATGACCTATCTGTTTATTTCCCATAACCTGGCGGTGGTCAAGGATATCTGCCCCTCAGTAGCGGTGATGTATCTGGGCAGCGTGATGGAAACCGGGGTAACCAAGACCATCTTCCGGAACCCCCTGCACCCCTATACCCAATCCCTGCTGTCGGCGGTGCTGGACGTGGATGTGGACAGCCGGAAACAGCGGATTATCCTGAAAGGGGAGATCCCCAGCCCCATCGATGTGCCGGCCGGGTGCCCCTTCTGCACCCGCTGCCCCAAGGCTACCGACCGCTGCCGCTCCGAGCAGCCGAAACCGGTGTTGGCCGAACCGGGACATTTTGTATGCTGCCATTATCCCGGCCCCATTGAGGCGGAATAAAAACACTGGGACCTGGATACGCGGCGGGGTATGATCCGGTCTATGGCGGCCTATCCGGCTGGGCGCCGGCTTATGAGGCGTACCCGGCTTTTGAGCCAGGTTCTCGGTATTTCCCGCTGGATCCCCGCCCGCTTTCCTCAGAAGGACTCTCCGGGATTCGTCTATCACCATGAAGGATGTGCATTTCCATGTCATTTGACGAAATCATCGACCGCCGCCACACCAATTCCCTTAAGTACGATTTCAAGGCTGAAAATGGCATGCCGGAGGATGTGCTGCCCATGTGGGTAGCGGACATGGATTTCCGCTGCCCGGAGGCCGTAACCCAGGCACTGGAAAAGGCTGCCCGTCACGGTATTTTCGGATACAGTGAGGCGGAACCGGGCTATTTCGATGCCATTCACGCCTGGTTTTCTTCCCATTATGGGTGGGAGGTACGGCCTGAGTGGCTGGTGAAAACCCCAGGCGTGGTATATGCCTTGGCAGCCTGTGTCCGGGCCTTTACCCGGGAAGGAGACGCGGTACTGATCCAGCAGCCGGTCTATTATCCCTTTGCCCAGGTGGTTCAGGATAATGGGAGAAGGCTGGTGAATTGCCCCCTGCTGTACGAAAACCGCCGTTACCGGATGGATTTTGACGCGCTGGAGGAGACGATCCGCCGGGAGGGCATCCGCCTGACCATGCTGTGCAACCCTCATAATCCGGTTGGACGGGTGTGGACTAAGGAGGAGCTGGCCCGGTTAGGGGATATCTGCCTGCGGCATGGGGTAACCATCGTATCGGACGAAATCCATGCGGATTTTGCCCATACAGGTCACCAACATGTCCCCATGGCCAGTATCAGCGGCGCCCTGGCCCGCCAGACCGTAACCTGTACCGCCCCCAGCAAGACGTTTAATCTGGCGGGGCTTCAGGTGTCCAATATCTGGATCCCGGATGAGGAAAAGCGGCGGCTGTTCCGCCGGGAAATGGACAAGACCGGCTACAGCCTGGTGAATGGGCTGGGGCTGGTGGCTGCCCGGGCGGCCTATGAGCAGGGGGAAGAATGGCTCAGGGAAGTGAAAGCCTATATGGAGGGCAATGTGGACTTTTTCCGGGATTTTCTCCGGATCCACCTGCCCCATGCCCATCTGGTAGAGCCGGAAGGAACCTATTTGCTTTGGGTGGATTTCCGGGACTACGGCCTGACACACGAGGATCTGAACCAGCGGCTGATTCGGGACGCCCGGTTGTGGCTGGATGACGGATCGATCTTTGGAAATGCCGGGGACGGTTTCCAGCGGTTTAATATCGCCTGTCCCCGTGAGGTGCTCCGGGAGGCCTGTACCCGCCTGGCGCTGGCGTTCCGGAAGCTGGACGAAGAACTGGCGGGCCGGTCGGCATAAGGGATTCGAGGATTATCCATCCCAGGTACCGGTTTGAAACATAATGATAAAATCAATCCCGCGCCGGAAGGCTTTGTCAAAGCCTTCCGGCGCGGGATTTTAGCGTTTGGCTGAAGGAAACGGATACCGTATAGCCATTTCCGTCGGAGATTACAGGATGTCCAGCAGTTCTTTCAGGTTGCGGATTTCCGATACCCCAGCGGGACAGGCGTCCCGGCCGAAAACATTGATATAAATGGGACGCATCCCGGCAGACTGGGCGCCCTGAACGTCATTGACGGGATGATCTCCTACGTATACGCAGCTCTCACAGGCTACGCCCAGCCGGGCGGCGGCACGGCGGAAGATTTCCGGATCTGGCTTGTGAACCCGTTCATCTCCTGAAACCATGCACTCATCCACCAGCGGGCGGAGCCCCGCCACATCCAGTTTCCGGTTCTGTTGGATGGAGGGGCCGTTGGTGATGATACCCAGCTTGTATCCCCGCAGCCGCAGAGCTTCCAGGACAGGGCGGGCCTCCGGAAAGAGAGTGGAATATTCAGGGAACCGGAACTGGAATTCCCGGTAAATATCCCCCACTTCCGGCGCGTCCCGCCAGTCCCAGTCCTCGATCAGCCGGGAAAAATAGTCAATATAATTGACATAGCCGTTGTTGTTCCGTTCCAGCATTTCCTGGGCGCGCTGTTCTTTCTGTTCCCGAGTCAGCTGTGGAAAGTATTTTTCCAGGAAATAGGCGCAGAATTGCAGAAAGGCTACCGGGCGGTTCTGAAGAGTATCGTCGAAATCAAACAGGATGGCTTGTATGCCGGCATCCTTTTTCCCCAGCACAGCCCGGCGGGCTTCCCGTTCATCCCGGAGAATCTGCTTTTGCAGTTCCTCTACCGAGGAGAATTTCTGTTCCGGCCGAAGAAATTTAACCAGGGTAACCGGCACGCTTTTGCCGTACAGATCGCCGTTAAAGCCGGAGATCCAGGTTTCGGCCAAAGGCCCCTCCGCCCCCACAGTAGGACGGATGCCCACATTGGTAACCCCATGGGTGACCCGGCCGTCCACCTCAACGCTGGAAGCGTATACGCCGAATCGAGGCCGGACAAAATGTTCCGGGAGAGGCTGGTTGATGGTGGGTGTGCCCAGCAGGCGTCCCAGTTTCTGTCCGCCTACGACGGTGAAATCCAGGGTGAAAGGCCGCCCCAGCAGGCGGGAAGCCTGCTGGATATCCCCGTCTTCGATCAGGCGGCGGATACGGCTGGCGCTGACAGGCTGTCCGTCGACTTCCACGGCGGGAACGGTAATCACCTGGATGCCATACGGAGCACACAGCTTGGTCAGGAGCTGGGCATCTCCCGAGCCGCCTTTTCCGAAGCGGTAATTGAAGCCGCAGCATACCCGTCGGGCATTCAGCCCTTTAAACAGCACCTGTTCCACAAAGGGTTCGGGGGGCATACCCCTGAGCCGGGCGAAATCGGCCTGGATCAGTTCCTCCACCCCGAGGGACTCCAGGGCTTTCAGCTTTTGGGCAGGGGTAATCAGTTCCCAGGCGTTGGATTTGTTCATAGCCCAGGGGGGCTGAAGGAAGGTAAACACGGCCGAGGTCAGGAATTCCGACAGCCGGCTCTGCCCATGGGAATCCGGACAGACCGTATCCTGCGGTACCCCGGTAGCGTGGGAAATCACCGCCCGATGGCCTAAGTGGACCCCGTCAAAGATGCCCAGGGCGATAGACCGAGGATGCCGGGGAGGAGCTGTCGCTTCCTGGGCGCTGGGAAAGGCAAAAAGATCCGGCTGCCACGTATATTGATGTATCATAAAGTCCGTTTCCTTTCCTGAGAGGGATTAACGGGGCTGTTCCCGCAGTTCCCGGAGTATCCGGGCCACTGTCTGCCGCTGCCCCTCTGTCATATCCTTGCCGTATATGTCGTGAAAAAAAGCCGCGAACAGTTCCTCTTCTGATTCCTGGGGTTTTGCGGGGGGAACGGGTCCCATATGGGGGCCGGCTGCCCCGGCGGCAGATTCCACATGCAGCAGGTTGGGATACACCTGCCGCAGCCGGGCGGCGGGATCCAGTACCGGGCCGCCGGTGAGAACCGCCCAGATATAATCTTCCCGCGCGGGATCCTGCGCTCCGGCCCGGGTCAGTTCCTCCAGTGTTCCCTCTATCCGGCGCAGGTCATGGAGTGGAGTGAGAGGGATCTGTTCCCATTCTATCCGCCCCTTTTCCCGGAGAGTTACCACGGTAAAGGATTTTTGATGGTCAGCCTCAGACAAGGAGTATTTCAAGGGGGAACCCGCGTACCGAACCCATTCCTCACCGATTTTCTGGGCCTGATGCAGATGGCCCAGGGCTACATAATCGAACCCCTGGAATAACGCGGCGTCTACCTGGTCGCTGCCACCCACCGAAAGGGTTTCGGAATCGCAGCAGTCCGGCTGGCGGCCGCCAGCTGTAACAAACTGGTGGGCTACCAGCACATTGCGTTCATCCGGCCTGTCCGGAAGCCGCCGGCTGCCATCCGCGGCCAGGGCCGCCTCTACCGCCGACTGGGTATCGTTCACCGGTACTTCCAGCTGCTGGCGGACCATCACCGGGCGGAGGAACGGCAGCAGGTAGATATGGACCGGGCCATACGTATCGGTCAAGGTAACCTGTTCCACCCGTCCGCTATAGGTTCCGGCAATGTGGATACCCCGGCGGGAAAAAATCCGGCTGCCGAATTGCAGCCGTTCCGGGGAATCATGGTTGCCGGATACCGCCAGGACGGGGATCCCTTCCTGATTGGCGGCGCCCAGAAATTCATCCAGCAATTCCACCGCGTCTACCGGCGGTACCGACCGGTCATAGATATCCCCCGCCAGGAGGATAGCGTCTATGGCCTGGCATTTGGCGTATTGGATGATCTGGTCCAGGATGTTTCGCTGTTCCGGGAGCATGGATACTTCCATGACGCTTTTGCCCAGGTGCAGATCGCTGAGATGCAGGAGTTTCACAGGGCCGGCCCCTTTCCATGGTGGTTGATCTATTCCCGTGCCCGGCGGGATGGAGACCGCCTGGCGGCCAGTTGCCGCGGGGGAAACGGGTACAGGAGATAATAGAATCATTATACCACATCCCCGGCCGGTTTAAAAGGAAAGAAACCCGAAAACCGTGACTGGGGCAATGGTTCCTCATAGAGGACTGTCTGAAACAGCCAGATGGGAGAAGGAAAGGGCCGCCGGTGCTGCCGGGAAAGGGATGAGGGGAGAGAAATAGGGGGGCGTAAAGACGTAAAAGATTATTGCGCGCTATGGGGAAATGCCGGAGGCGGATGGGAATGAGCGGTCCCGGCAAAGGGAAACGGCGTGCCTCAAAAAGGGGAGATCCCGGAACAGGATGTACCGGTTCCGGGATCGTTAACGAGCGGTATCTTGGGGATGACCCGCCGGCAGGGTGGGACGGGATAATTCCCGCTGGGCAGGGTCGTTGAGCAGTCGTCCCGTATAATCGAACCGGGATCCATGGCAGGGGCAGTCCCAGGATTTTTCATCCCGGTTCCAGCTGAGGACGCAGCCTAAATGGGGGCAAATGGGGTTCACGGTATGGATGACCTGCTCTTCATCCTTATAGACCCCTACCCGGCGTCCGTCTACGGCAATTAACCGGCCTTCACCAGGCTGGAGATTGGCCGCGGTTGCCTCCGGCAGCCGGATATACGCCCCGATATACCGTTTCATCATATCCCCGGTTTCTATAAAAAAGCTTTTGGCTTTCAGGCCTGGATCGAAACGGGAGGGGGAGAATACGGCTTTTTGAGGATGTTCCCGGCCAGTAACGGCTTCGCTGAGGATATCGGCGGCTGCCATGCTGGAGGTCATCCCCCATTTATTGAAGCCGGTAGCTATATATACCCGGCTGGCTACCTCCCCATCCAATTGGCGGTACCGGCCGATATAGGGGATCCCGTCATGGGTCATACAGTCCTGGGCAGACCAGCGGGCCTGTTCCGTCATCTGGGGATACCAGGCGCTGGCCTTGGCCCGCAGGCGCTGGAAATGATATTGGGTACCCTGGTGGCCGGTTTTATGGCTGGCGCCTCCCAGGAGAAGTCCGGTTTCACCGTCAGCCATACGGCATGGGCGGAACGAATAGCCGCCGCTGCCGGCCCCCCAGTACAAATCCCGGATAGAGGGGACGCCGCTCAGGGCCAACACATAGGACCGTTCCTGCCAGATACGGGCAAAGTACAGACCGGGCTTATCCATCAGGGGATAATGGGAAGCCAATATGACCGTATCGGAACGGATTGTGCCGCGGCTGGTATGGATTTCGCCCTGGGCCTGTCCGGGCTCATGGGGATATACCCGGGTATGGGGCAGCAGCTGAACCCCTTTTTCACTCAGATAGCGTACCAGGGCGGTGGCCAGCTTCAGGGGATGAACCCGTGCCTGGGAGTCCATGCGTACCGCGGTGGTGACAGGAAAAGGCAGTTCGGTCTGTACCGTTACGGAGACCGGGAGTCCTATTTTCCGGCAGGCGGCCGCTTCCGATTCCACAGCGGCGGCCCCGGCGCCGTCTGCCGCGTAGACATAGGAGCTGCAGCGGCTGAATTCACAGTCCGTATCCAGCAGGGCGTTGAGACGGGCGAACTCCTCTCCCGCGTCTTGATTAGCCTTGGCGTATTGCCCGGCTTTTTCCGGCCCTAACCCGTCCAGAAGCCGATGGTAAATCAAGCCGTGCTGGACGGTAATTTTAGCGGTGGTATGAGCGGTTACCCCAGAACAAAAATCCCCGGCTTCCGCCACGGCTACGCTGTGAACCCCTTTTTCCACCAGTCTCCAGGCAGTCAGCAGGCCGCATAGCCCGCCGCCTACGATGAGCACATCGCAGGCCAAGCCATCTATGGCGTGATCCGGGCAGGGGGATTCCGGCATGCCGGCCTGCATCCATAAAGAGGGATGATCCATATATTCTCCTCGATTCTTTTTATATTGTTAGGAGGTACGGTCCTACCGGGCTTATCGGCAGGCAGAGCGCCAAAGAAGCCCCCCGGTCACAAGGCCGCACGATAAAGTTTTGCCCGCTTTTTAAAAGGGGATGGAATACCGGGGCAACATCCCGGGCTGTCCTCTGCGGAGAGGGGGATCGAGTCAAAAGAAGCGCGTGACGAACGGGCACTTCCCGTCAGATAGTCAGGGTTGTGTGTTTTACTGCTT
>CALWMQ010000152.1 GCA_944382025.1 uncultured Clostridia bacterium
GGATCCAGAATTTCCTGGGCATAGGTGGGGCTGACAGTCGTAACCTTATTGGCTGTCTCAATGGCCCCCTTCATCAAATTGACGCATCCATCCTGCTCAACGATAGACTTGGCGGACTGGGGGATCCCGAACACATCCTCCAGGATTTCCATGCCGTATTTCCCCTGGTACTGGATATTGTGAATGGTAAAAATCGTCCGGATGTTCTCATATCCCTCCCTGTCCCCATAAAACAGGGTATAATAGGTGGGAATCAGAGCGGTCTGCCAGTCGTTGCAGTGGAGAATATCGGGTTTGAAATCAATATATTGCAGCATTTCCAGCACTGCCCGGGCGAAAAAGGCAAACCTCTCCGCATCGTCATAGTGGCCGTAAAGCCCAGGCCGTTTGAAATAATACTGGTTGTCCAGAAGGTAGTAAATCACGCCGTTATACTTGGCTTCAAACACTCCGCAGTATTGGCGTCGCCAGGCTACCGGCACAGAAAAGCTGGTTAAAAATGTCATGGAATCCCGCAGCTCCTGGGGAACCGATTCGTACAAGGGCAGAACCACCCGGCAGCCGATCAACCGAACCCGCAGGGCATGGGGCAGCGAACCCGCCACATCTCCCAGGCCGCCTGATGCGGCGAACGGCTTTGCCTCACTGGTTGCGAACAATACTTTCATCTAAAGACTCCCGCCTTTCATAGGCAGCCGTCTCGATAGGCGCTGCCTGGTTTTTATCGTGCCTCTGTTAAGGTACCGGCCGCTACCGGGCCCCCTTTTCCTCAGAGAACCCGTTATGACGCAGTTAAACCACCGTCCCCTTGCTGACAAATACCGGGTAGCTGTCAAATCCATGGAGGGTACGTCCGTCCTTAATCACCACATTTTTATCTGTGACCACACAGTTCAGGGAAGATTTTTCGTTGATCAGGGTTCCCTGCATCAGGACGCAATTTTCCACTACCGCGTCCCGGTCCACCTTCACATCGCGGAAGATGATGGAGTTCCGTACCGTTCCCTGGATATTGGCGCCATCGGCAATCAGGGAATTGGAAACTTCCGCGTGCAGGCCGTAAAGAGCCGGCGCACAGTCCCGCACCTTGGTATAAATAGGTCGACTGTTCAAAAACAGTTCCCTGCGGATAACCGGGTCCAGCAGGGCAATATTCGCCTGGAAGTAGCTGTTCATGCTGGAGATCACCGACACATACTCCGGTACGAAATAACAATGGAGGTGATGATCCGCCACATGCCGCTGGAGGATATCCCATTCAAAGCTGGATTGATTTCGGCTGACCGCGGCACGAACCGACTGGACAAGGTAGTCCTTGCGCATGACATACAGGCCGATTCCGTAACAGCATTCCTTTTCCCAGGCGCTGTTAATGGCCATATCGGTAATCCGTCCCCCTTCCCCTGTCCAAACCAGAAGGTTGTCCAGATGGGCAGGCGGGATACCGGTTTTACAAGCTACTGTCACGTCTGCCCCGGAGGCGATATGTTCCTCCACCAGACGGTCATAATCAATATTGCCTACCACATGGCAATCCGACAGGACCACGTATTCCTCTTTGGAATTCCGGAAAAAAGGCATGATACCGTTTAAGGAAGCGATCCGGCCATTATACATGGCGTCACTGGATCCGTAGGGGGGCAGGAAAAACAACCCTTCATTCTTCCGGGACAAATCCCAGGATTTCCCGGAACCAAGGTGATCCATTAGGGATTGGTAATTGCTTTTGGTAATGACGCCTACCTTGGAAATCCCGGCGTTGACCATGTTGGACAGCGGAAAATCGATCAGCCGATACCGGCCGCCGAAGGGGACTGACCCCAGCGCCCGCAGGTCGGTAAGATCCCTGAGCACCTCATCGTGCATATTGGAGAATAACAGCCCCATCACATTATTGTTACGCATGGTTCTCCACCGCCTTTCCAACGTTGCTGTCGATCATCGCCTTGGCTGGGATAACGCTGTCCGGCCCTACCCGAACCCCGGTCGCCACTACCGTTACGCCCCAGTCTTTCAGGTTATCTGCTGTTTCCGGCCGGGAGCCTACCACAGCGTTCTCTCCTATTTCAGCGTTCTCCGAAACAATGGCGTACTGGATCACCGCGCCCCGGCGGATGACCGCGCCGGGCATGATGATGGAATCCCGGATTTCCGCCCCTTCTTCCACCGTCACCCCGGAAAACAGGACGGAAAAATCCACACGCCCGTGAATCTCGCACCCTTCGGAGATCATACTGTTTTCCACTTTGGCGGCACTGCCGATGAAATGGGGCGGCAGTCCGGCGTTACGGGAATAGATCTTCCATTCGGAATCATACAGATCCAGCGGTACCTTTGGATTCAGCAAATCCATATTGGCTTCCCACAGGCTGTCAATGGTTCCCACGTCTTTCCAGTATCCTTCAAACCGGTAGGCAAACATCCGCTCCCCCGCCTCCAGCATCGCCGGAAGCACGTTCTTTCCAAAATCGTTTTGAGAGTTGGCATCCGCCTCGTCTTCTGTCAGGTACTGTTTCAGCTTTTTCCAGTTGAACACATAGATACCCATGGATGCCAGATTGCTTTTAGGAACCTTGGGCTTTTCATCAAACTCATAAATGGAGCCGTCTTCATGGGTATTGAGAATACCGAACCGGCTGGCTTCCGACATTTCTACCTCGATGACGGCAATGGTGCAGTCGGCTTGATTTTTCTTGTGGAAATCAATCATTTCAGAATAATCCATCTTATAAATATGGTCGCCGGACAGCACCAGTACCACTTCCGGGTCATACCGTTCAATGAAAGGAATATTCTGATAGATAGCGTTGGCAGTCCCCTTATACCAGTCGGCGCCTTTATTCCTCTGGTAAGGCGGCAACACATGGATCCCCGCGTCCATCCGGTCCAGATCCCAAGGCTGGCCGGAACCAATATAGTCATTGAGTACCAGAGGCTGGTACTGGGTCAGCACCCCTACCGTCTCGATCCCGGAAGTGATGCAGGTGGACAGGGGAAGATCGATGATACGGTATTTTCCCCCATAGGGCACAGCGGGCTTGGCGATATTCTTGGTAAGGGCGTACAGGCGGCTTCCCTGACCGCCTGCCAGCAGCATCGCCACGCATTCCTGTTTGCGAAACATAACATGACCTCCTTATATCAATGAGAGCAGTCTCATTTTTTCCTGGAAACTTTCCCGGATTTGGGAGTCCTGGATTTGGAGCCGGCGCTCGGGGACTTGGAACGCTTTTTAACCGGGTACGGCTTTTCCTTTTTCAACTGGAGAAACAGCACGGACAGCGGCGGGAGGGTTAGGGACAGTGACTGGGCAAATCCATGCATCGGCTCCGTTTCGCTCTCTATTGTGCCGTTGCTGATACCGCTGCCGCCAAATTCCGCGGCATCGGTGTTGAACACCTCCGCATAGGTGCCGTAAACCGGGATGCCGATCCGGTAATTCCGGCGCTCTACTGGTGTAAAATTGCATACCACCGCCACCTCTTTCCCGTAATGGTCTATGCGGCGGAACGCGATGACACTCTGGGCGTAATCATCGTGGGCGATCCAGGAAAAGCCGTCCCATGAAAAGTCATTCTCCCATAAAGCCGACGTTTCCCGATAAAACCAATTGAGGGATTTGGAAAAGTGCTGCAGCATCCGGTGGGATTCATACTCCAGCAGCAGCCAGTCCAGTCCGCTTTCAAAATCCCATTCCTTAAACTGGCCGAACTCACAGCCCATAAACAACAGCTTCTTACCGGGATGGGCCATCATATACCCTAAAAAGGAGCGCAGCCCAGCAAATTTTTCCTCATAGGTCCCGGGCATTTTATTGATCAGGGAAGCCTTGCCGTGAACCACCTCATCATGAGAGATAGGCAGTATAAAATTCTCCGAAAAGGCGTAAAAGAAGGAAAAGGTCAGATTATCGTGGCTCCCTTTGCGGAACAGGGGATCCAACGACACATAATGCAGCATATCGTTCATCCAGCCCATATTCCACTTGTAATTGAAACCAAGCCCCCCGTCATAAGTGGGGCGGGATACCATAGGCCAGGAAGTGGATTCCTCCGCGATCATCATGGCTTTGGGGTAGCGAGCGAACACCGCCTCATTCAGGGCTCGCAAAAAGTCGACCGCTTCCAGATTCTCCTTGCCTCCGTACCGATTGGGCACCCATTCCCCATCTTTCCGGTTGTAGTCCAGATACAGCATGGAGGCCACCGCGTCAACCCGGATACCATCCATATGATATTTTTCCATCCAAAACAGGGCATTGGAAATCAGGAACGCCCGTACTTCCGACCGACTGTAATCAAACACACAGGTTCCCCATTCCCTGTGTTCCCCTTTACGGGGGTCAGCGTATTCATAGCAAGGACTTCCATCAAACCGGTACAAGCCGCACTCATCCTTGGGGAAATGGGCAGGTACCCAATCCATGATCACCCCAATCCCCGCCTGGTGACAGCGGTCAATAAACCGCATCAATTCCTTAGGCGTGCCATAACGGGAAGTCGGGGCGTAATACCCGGTCACCTGGTAACCCCAGGAGCCGTCATAGGGATACTCCATGATAGGCAACATCTCCACATGGGTATACCCCATCTCCTTCACATAAGGGATCAGCTCGTCCCCCAGCTTTTCATAAGAGAACACCTGGCCGTCAGGATACTGGCGCCAGGACCCCAGATGCACCTCATAGATATTCACCGGGCAATCATAAATGGAGGACTGTTCTTTTCGGGCAAACCAATCCTTATCCTCCCACTCATACCCTTCCAGATGGTACACCTTGGACCCGTTTCCAGGACGGGTCTCGAAATGGTAGGCATAGGGATCGGATTTCATCACCTGTTTGCCATCCGTACCTGTAATAGCGTACTTATAAGTATCATATTCCTTGACGCTCTGGGTCACGCATTCCCAGATGCCGTCCTTCCCCACCGGTTCCATAGGAAGGTTTTCCGGATTCCATCCGTTGAAATCCCCTACCAGTGATATAGCTTG
>CALWMQ010000153.1 GCA_944382025.1 uncultured Clostridia bacterium
CGACAGAACGGCGGCGGGACGTCTGGGCAAAAATGGCATGGCGTTCAGCAGCCGGTCGGACCGGATGAGAGTACGCAAATAGGAAGCGGACGCGAATTGCCCCAGAGGAGCCATCTGGTCATGCTCCGCGCCAAACCGGCGCACAGTATACGGGGCTATGGGAGAACGCAGGCGCCGCAGGGCTTTGATGTACTCGATACCCAGGATATTATTCGGCTGCTGAAACAGGGATCCGACCCGATCCCCGGCTAATTCGGATACCGCCTTCTGTCGGGCCTCCGGGAAGGAGATCCCCAGCCCCATCTGATACCGGAGCAGGGCGGAAAAGCGCGGGGAATCCAATGTATCCGCTGCCCGGAGAAGGGCATCCAGCTCACCGCTCTCACTGCCAAAGCTGAGAGCGTCTACACACCCCAGGGCGTCCAGAATGGATACCGCTCCATAGGCGAAATTTTCCGCCGAGGACATGGCCCACGGCAGAGGCAGTTCTAATACCAGATCCACCCCGCCCGCCAAAGCCGCCCTGACTCGATCCGGCTTGGGAAGCAGAGCCGGTTCCCCTCGCTGGACAAAATTGCCGCTCATCACCGCCACCACATGGGTAGCAGCGCAGCCTCCCACGGGATCCCGGGTTCTTTCAATCTGGTAGGCATGTCCATTGTGAAAGGGGTTGTATTCCGCGATAATACCGGCAATTTTCATGACAGGCTCCTTTCCAAAGGAAAAAATCCGCTTTCCCGCCACAGTTTTCTGACCGGGATCAGGCTATCAAGAAGGAAAATACGGCTGAAAAAACGGAATTGGGTGAAAAGCCCTTGAAAATGAACGCGTTTAGGTCTATTATAGAATACAGCATTTCCATGGGAAAATCAATAATGTCGGAGGTTGGCAAAGGTATATGAAGATCTTGGTTATTAACGCAGGCAGCTCTTCCCTGAAATATCAGCTTATCGATATGGATGGGGAGATCATGGTCGCCAAGGGCAATTGTGAACGGATTGGGATTGACGGCAAGTTTACCCATAAAACCTTTGACGGCCGGGTTGTCACTAAAGAAGTGGACATGCCCGACCATACCGCGGCGTTCCAGCAGGTAAAAGCCGCCTTGACCGAAGGCGAAGGCAAAGTGATTGAACGCCTTGATGAGGTAACCGCTATCGGCCACCGGATTGTGCAAGGAGGAGCCAAATTCGACCGTTCGGTACTGGTTACCCCTCAGGTCATCCAGGATATCGCCGGATACGCTTCCCTGGCCCCGCTCCATAACAAAGCCCATGTTCAGGGAATTAACGCCGCTATCGCCGCCTTCGGTGACAAGGTTCCTCAGGTGGTTGTGTTCGACACCGCTTTCCATCAGACCATGCCTCCGGTCGCCTATATGTGGGGGCTCCCCTACGAATATTATGAGAAATACGGCGTGCGCCGCTATGGGTTCCACGGTACTTCCCACCGGTATGTCAGCCATCGCTGCTGTGAGCTCCTGGGCAAGCCCGATGGGCAGGGAACCAAAATTATCACCTGCCACTTGGGCAACGGTTCCTCCCTGGCGGCGGTCAAGGATGGCAAGGTCATCGATACGACCATGGGCCTGACGCCCCTCGACGGTTTCATGATGGGTACCCGCTCCGGTGCGGTAGACCCTTCCGCTGTCACCTTTATTATGGAGAAGGAACACCTCTCCCCTTCCGAAATGGATATCGTGCTGAATAAAAAATCCGGTATGTTGGGAATTTCCGGTGTATCCAGCGACGACCGGGATGTGGCCGCCGCTGTGGCACAGGGCAATGAACGGGCTAAACTCGCCTGGGATATGCGTACCTACCAGATCAGCAAATATATCGGCGGCTTTATTACCGCCCTGGGCGGCTTGGACGCTATTGTGTTCACTGCCGGCATCGGCGAAAACCAGGAGGTCCTGCGTTCGGAACTACTCCATAAGCTGGAGTATCTGGGTGTCAAGGTGGATGAGGAGAAAAATAAGGTTCACGGCGAGGAGCGGGAGATCACTACCCCTGATTCTGCCGTCCGTGGCTTTGTCATCCCCACTAACGAGGAACTGGTCATTGCCAGGGATACCAAACAGCTGGTCGAACAGCTGTAATTTCCGTACACTGTGCCGCTTAAAAGGGAAGCGCTATAGTGGCCAGCATACGGAACCCTTAAGTAAATAGCCACCGGCATAGCCGGTGGCCTTGCAAAGACGCCTGTAAGGCTCTGATACTAGCAGCGCCTGCAGGCGCTTTTTGCGGTCTGACACCTGCGAAAGGATTGCTACTTGCTACCCGTAAACGGGTCTGCGTATTCCTTAAGCGTCAATTGGTCGTGCAATGCATCTTCTTTAAGCTGATTTTGTATGTACTCCGCAATCTTCTTTGTGTTCTTCCCAACTGTATCCACGTAATATCCTCGGCACCAGAAACTTCGGTTCCCATATTTGTACTTCAGATTCCCGTGTCTCTCGTGGATGAGAATACTGCTCTTTCCTTTGAGAAACCCCATGAATCCTGCCACGCTTTCTTTTGGCGGGATTTCTACCAGCATATGAATGTGATCCGGACACACTTCTGCCTCT
>CALWMQ010000154.1 GCA_944382025.1 uncultured Clostridia bacterium
CATATTCTTCAGGATATAGAAGCGGATAAAATCAAGCGGGAGCAGGGGCTCGAAGCGGATTCCCACGAGGAGCGGCTGAGCCGTGAGCGTCAGGCAAAGGTTTCGGGTTTCAAGCTGGACCTGCAGCTGGATGAGGAATATGGGGACCTGCCTGCCGAGGATGCACCCTCTGGCAGTTCCTCGGAGGGCAGCGGCACCGCCTCGGAGGAGGCGGCGCCAATAGGGCTGACTCCCCTGGTCGCTGATGACGGGGTGAAAGAGGGCCTGCCGGAAAGCGGCGAGGATGGGGAAGTGTTTCCCGCCAAAGCAGGCAAGAAGAAAAAAAAGAAAGCCAGCACCACTTGGGGCTGTATCCGGGGGCTGATTTATGCGGCAGTGGTACTGGTTACTGCCGGGACACTGGCGTATTTCGCTATTACCGGCGGCATTGACCTGACCGGGCTGAATAAATCGGATGCGCTGGTGGATGTGGTCATCCCTCAGGGAGCCTCCACCGAGGTAGTGGCGGAAATTTTAAAGGAAAACGGGCTGATCGATCAGCCCCTGGTGTTCCGGTTATATTCCAAGCTGACTCATGCCGATGGGAAATACCAGCCCGGTACTTTCAGCCTGACCCCCAACATGGGGTATCAGGTCTTGATTGAAACCCTTCAGACGGCTAAGGCACGGGAGACGGTATCGGTGACCATACCGGAAGGGTATACCCTGGATAAGATCGCCGCGCTGATGGAGGAAAAAGAGGTATGTACCAAAGATGAGTTTTACCGGGCGGCTACCCAGGTGGAATACGACTATGATTTTCTGAACGCAATCCCGGATGAGGAGGATGGCGAACAGTACAGCGGGCGGATTTACCAGCTGGAAGGGTACCTGTTCCCCGATACCTACGACTTCTATACGAATTCTTCAGGGGAAACGGTGATCCGCAAGCTGTTGGATAACTTTGATAACAAGCTGGACGCCACGGTCAAAGCGGCGGCAAAAGCCAAGGATATGACCATTGACCAGGTGATTACCCTGGCATCCATCATCCAAGGAGAGGCGGCCAATAACGCGGATATGCTGAAGGTTTCCCGGGTATTGCAGAACCGGCTGGCGAATCCTGGCACCTACCCGAAGCTGGAATGCGACGCCACCCGGAAATATGTGAACGATATGATCCCCGGAGAGGGCGGCGGCGTGGTCATCAACAAGGCCTATGATACCTATGAGCGGGAAGGGCTGCCGGTTGGCCCCATTAACAATCCCGGGATGGCGGCCATTAATGCGGTGCTGAACCCCTCGACCGACGAGACGGTAATGGAATGCTACTTCTTCGCTACCGCTTATATTGATGGCGTACCCACCACCTTCTATTCCAAAACGCTGAAGGAACACGAACGTATCTGTAAAAAGTACGGCATTGGCATGTACGCGTGAGATGATGCGATAAAGGCTGTGAGGATCCCGGAGGATCTCCGCGGCCTTTAAGCCTGTTTGGGAGGGATTGACGATGAGAGATCGGGTCCGGCCGGAAATTTTGGCTCCAGCGGGAGATGAGGAACGGCTGGAAGCGGCCTTGCTGTATGGGGCTGACGCTGTGTATCTGGCGGGGCAGCGGTTCGGCATGCGGAGCGCACCGGCGAATTTTGACCGTGAGGGTCTGCGGCGGGCGGTAGAGCGGTGCCATGGGATAGGCGTCAAGACGTATGTCACCTGCAATATTCTGCCCCGCAGCAGACAGCTGGATGAGCTGCCCGCCTATCTGTCGGAGCTGGATGCCGTTGGGGTGGATGCCCTGATTGTGGCGGATCTGGGGGTACTGTCGCTGATGAAACGATATGCGCCCCATTGCGCCCTGCACGTGTCCACCCAGCTGGGGGTAGTGAACTATGAGACCGCCCGTGTTTTATATGAGATGGGGGCCTCCCGGGTCGTCCTGGCCAGGGAGCTGTCGCTGGAGGAAATCCGGGAAATCCGGGAGAAAACGCCTCCCGGGCTGGAACTGGAGGCCTTTGTCCACGGGGCAATGTGTATGGCCTATTCCGGCCGATGCCTGCTGTCCCGGTATCTGACCGGCCGGGACGCTAACCTGGGAGACTGTACCCAGCCCTGCCGCTGGAAATATGAGGTGATGGAGCCGGGACGTCCTGGGCGGCCCCTGACGGTGGAGCCGGATGAGGAAGGGACATATCTGTTTAACGCCAATGACCTGTGCATGGTAGACTATATGGCCCAGTTATCGGAAGCGGGTATTGATTCCATGAAAATTGAGGGGCGGGCAAAGGCGGCATATTATGTGGCAGCGGCTACAGGGGCGTATAAGGCTGCGGCGCTGGAGTATGAGAAAAGCGGTTTTTCCGCCACCTACCGGCCTTCCCCCTGGATCCGGGAGGAACTGGACAAGATCAGCCACCGCCCTTACGGCACAGGCTTTTACTTTGGCGAGCCTTCCCAGGACACCAAGCAGGGAGGATATCTGCGTCCGTATCAGGTGGCGGCGGTGGTGACGGGCTGGGAGGACGGTTGGCTGATCGTATCCCAGCGCAACCGGTTCCTGGCTGGGGAGACGCTGGAGGCCCTGGAACCTTTGCGGCCGCCTTTTTTCCTGGATACCACCGGCATGACGGATCAGGAAGGGAATCTGATTGAAGCGGCGCCCCATCCAACCATGGAAGTGCGTTTCCGGTTTGACAGGCCTTTGGTTCCCGGTACCTTTCTCCGGAGGAAAAACGGATAAAAATTTCGGTTCTCCCGCTGTTTTGCCGATTCCCACCGGTTTAGTCCCTCCTGCGCGGGGCATACTATGGATGAAAAACGCCATACGCCCAGCGCAAGGGGGTCTTTTTATTGAAAAAGCGTTCGTTGGTGATGTTTGCGGCGGTGCTGTTTGCCTTCAGCGGAATCATGGCCAAGGTATACCAGCTGACGGCAGGTACCCTGTCGGAGACAGCGGAGCAGCAAGCGGGATATACGGTGACGGTAGCCAATAGCCGGGGAACGATTTATGATCGGCAGATGCGCCCGTTAACCAATACCGGAACCGAGTACCGAGCCTGTATTGTACCCACACCGGAGGTACTGGCGGTTTTATCCGAAAATTTAGATGCGGAGCTCTGGTCGTCCCTGAGCGAGAAGCTGCAAACAGGCAAGCCGGTAGTGGCAATTCTTCCAGGGTATATTCCGCTGGTCAAAGGAATCACCTTATACTCGGTTCCGGTGAGGACAGGAGAGCAGAGCCTTGCCCCGCATCTGATGGGGTATATGGACAGCGATGGACTCCATGGAGTTACGGGTGCGGAACTGGTGTTTGACGAACAGCTCAATGAAATGAGCGGATCACTGAAAATCACCTATCAGGTGGACGGTTCCGGGAAGCCGCTTCAGGGAGTAGAGCCAAAGGTTGAGAATACCCTAGACAGATCCCGAGGTGGAGTGGCGCTGACAATTGACCAGGACATCCAAAAGGCGGTAGAGGCGGTAGCCAAGGAAAAAATGACCCGAGGAGCGGCGATTGTCATGGAGCCGTCCACCGGGAGGATTCTGGCGATGGTCAGTATGCCGGATTACGACCCAGAGCATGTAGCGGATTATCTGGAGGCGGCGGATTCCCCTCTGCTTAACAGGGCCATATGCAATTATAACTGCGGATCGGTTTTCAAGATTGTAGCCGCGGCCACCGCCCTGGAACAGGGGATCCCTACCAGCCAGCCCTTTACCTGTACCGGCAGTATACCTGTGGGATCGCTGACCATCAAATGCCATAGGTTGCTGGGACATGGGACCTTGGATATGGTGGGAGGCTTTGCGGATTCCTGCAACCCGTACTTTATTCAGTTGATGCAGATGGTAGGTGCTGAACCGTTTTATGACAAGGCGGTAGCGCTGGGATTTGACCGTCCTATTCTGTTGGCGGAAGGGTTCAAGACAGCCAGAGCGGCACTACCTTCGGAGGCGGAGCTTCAATCCCCGGCAGCCCTGGCGAACCTGTCCATTGGGCAGGGATCCCTGTTGGCGACCCCGGTGCATATTGCCCAGTTAGCGGCTACGGTGGTCAACGGCGGCTTAGTGGTGCGTCCTACGGTACTACAGGGGTATGTGGATGAAAACGGCAATTTGACAGAGGAGGAAGCGGACCCTCCGGTGCGGGCTTTTTCTGAAGAGATTGCGGATCAGTTGATGGAGATGATGCGGCAGGTCCTGCAGACTGGTACCGGTAAGGCGGCGAACCCGCTGAATGGCAGCGCCGGGGGGAAAACCGGTACCGCGGAGACCGGCTGGAAACAGGAAGATGATGAAACCATGGTACAAAGCTGGATTACCGGGTTTTATCCTTCCCAAGACCCCAAATATGTGATCACAGTGTTGTCAGAGGGGTACTCGGAAACCAAAGACCATTCTTCGCCTATTTTCAAAGCGATTTGCGATGAACTGTACCTTCTGGATAAGGTGGAGGAATCCGCAACGACAGGCAACCAATAGAAAAGCGGGAACATCCAGATCCATTTTCCCTGGTTGTTCCCGCTTTTTCTGTTTATAGACAAACAACAGAGCCTGTTACTCTACCGCTTACCGGCACCAAGGCATAGAAAAGGGGAAGATTGTAGCGTGTGGAGGGCATGGAGAACAGAGGTATATCGACAAGAAGCCTTTCCACGAACGGCAATGTACCGCAAGTCCTCATATCACGCCGGATAAAAAGGTTATGCGCGTGTTTTAACAAAGCAGCGTGCCTTCGGAGTACCGGTGGGGGGAGAAACCGTTCGGTATATGAAGTGCGGACAAGCCGTCTAACCTTTTTAGGGAAGCGGGTAGGCCTATCTTACCAGAGGTTTTTGGAACAGTACACCAGATTACTCTTCCACAAATTAAGGCGGTACCTCACATAAGCGGTACCGCCTTATGATGAATCCATGTACACATTTCGATAGCTATAGAAGGAAGTTTGGTCAGACATCCTCATAACCGGTTGCCAAACCGCTGTTCTTGGTAGTGGTAGAGCTTGGGAGAATTTCCTCGGCACGCAGCCGGGCTTCCATATCGGAAATGGACGCGTTTCGGATATTGCTGCCGGTCAAATCAGCTGAATAGGCAATGGAACCCTGAGGTTCTTTTGTCTTCATCGAGAGATGAAGGGATTCGATATTGTCGTTACGGCCACAGGCGGCGGCTACTGAGGCAAAAGCGGCGGTGATTTGCTCCCGGGAGGGAGCCTGAGAGCCGTCCACTGTCAAAAGGGTGATTTCCAGGTACATGGGGAGGCGCTGGACTTCATCGGGATCCTGAAAGACCGCCGTCCAGGAACGGCCGCCTTCATAGGCACACACATCGCCTGTACAGCTGGCGGCGGCTAGAGCGTCTTCGGCGGTCTGCTGCACCTCCATATAGACGCTATCCATTTTTTTAGCGTAGGCTGAGGCGTTGAGAAGGGGTGGGGCCAGCATAGCGCCCAGCAGAGTAGAAAAGGTAATCAGCACGACGAGGAAGATAGACAATCCATCATATTTGAAACGGTCGTGTTTATACCGGATAGAATATACCAAAATTTCCACTCCCAGGCATAGCAATACCACTGGGGCCAGCTGTAGTAACCTCCACATATTCTCTCCCAGGAAAAGGGCTAAGGGTATCAATATTCCCAGAAGGATCAAGGTCACCCCCAGGGTAACAGTTCCGACCCTGCGGGGCTGTCGGGTATAGGGAGCTGGTGCCGGTGGTTGGGAGGAGGGGGCGGACTGGACGGACTGGACAGGCGGCAGCATATCTTCGGGTACCTGGCCAGGGGAATAGGTCTGGATTTCCATGGTGTATCAACCTTTCTCAAATGTTGGTATCAGTCCTTGTGAGAGGTCTGGGACGATGGGACAGTGTACTCATCGTAGGTAGGCTTTTTGCCACCGGACAGCAGTTTAACACCGATGGCGATGCACAGCACAGGGATCAGCAGAGAAGGCAGAGTATTCACTATCCGTTCCAAAGCATAATACAGGTCATGGGGGATCTGAGAGCGCAGGATCTGGTTCACCACCAGCTTTATAGCCAGCCACACCGCGAACAGGATCAAGGCAATCCCCAGGATGGTGTGCCGTCCGTCCAGCAGCTTGGCAATAGCGGGTGGAGTACCTTTTGATGGATAGCTGCCTACGAACAGGAAGGCGTCCGGCTGTACCCGCAGTTCCTCCACCGTCATGTTAATCCGGTTCAGGGTATCGAAAAAGGCGTAAAACCAGATGACCGGCAGCAAAAAGATGAGGACAGACAGATAGGCCATGGTTGCCACAATAATGACACCGGTGAACAAGGCCATCAGGAATACGCCCCGTTTCATGAGCCCTTGGTACATTTGGCCGGCGCCGGGGATCAGGGACCAGAAAACGGTCCAGAATTTACTTTTGGTGCGCCGAACCGGAGAGGGATAAGGAGACGGTGTAATGGGGGGCTGCCCCTGCGTCATAGGGGGAGTTACAGGTGGCTGGGACGTATAGGGGACATTTTGATTCATATATACCATCCTTTCATGAAGGTGTTGCTGTCTGTGTTTCGTTGTTGGAGGCATCCCCGTTAAATAGGTCATTAAAGCGGTTAATCAGGTCACTGAACCCTTGTTGGAAACCGGAAGCAAAGGCGGCCCACTGGTTTTCGCCGGAGGCTTCACTGGCCACTGCCAGATACTGCGCCAAATGTTCAGAGGAGGTAAATACCCGGTCAAACACATTGGCGAAAAACAGCAGCATGGTCAGACAGACAGCGACAGCCAGCTTGAGAAATCCTATAGCAACCGACGAACTGTTCCGGGAGTGGGACACCTGCTCTACCTGTTCAAGAATATGCTGTTCCAGATCCTCGGGAGGTTGTTCCAAGGGTACGGTGTCCAGGGTAGCGATATAGGCGTCCATGCAGGAAGGGCAGTGTTCCAGATGGATCAGCAGCAGATGGGTGTCATGAGGGGACAGGGTTCCCATAGCCAGGGCGTCGAGAGCGGTCTGAGACAGATGCCCATTTTCAAAATACCGTTGATCCAACATTATAAAACCTCCTTTCCAAGCAGTTTTCGCAGTTGTGCACGGGCCCGCAGGCCCTGGGTCTGAACCGTTTTCAGGGGCCGGTCCAGGCGTTTGGCAATGTCTTCATAGGGGATCCCCTCCAGATAACGCAGCGAGGCTACCTGCCGGTACGGCTCCCGAAGCTGCTCACAGGCGAAACGCAGGGAGGATTGGGTCTCTTTCTCCTCCAGAACCTGCTGTGGAGTAGAGGAA
>CALWMQ010000155.1 GCA_944382025.1 uncultured Clostridia bacterium
CCAAGCCCTGCCGCCGCCTGCTTCTCACCCACGCAAAACTGATCGGCAAACCATTTCAGCGACAAGCCCGCTCCCTGGGTCACCCCCATCACATGCCATTCCCCGGGAACCGCGCTGCAAAAGGTATGTACCCGGCCCTGCGGGTCAACAGAAGGGTGGGAAGCGTGGGCATATACCACACCGCTTGTGCCAATCGTGGTGAACGCCTGCCCATCCCGCACGGTACCGGTTCCCACCGCCGCCGCCGCGTTATCTCCGGCCCCGCCTACCACCGGTGTGCCCGGATACAGGCCTGTTTTGCGGGCGGCTTCCTCACTGACCTGGCCTGTAATATCAGGAGATTCCGACACCCTGCCCAGCAGCACCGGATCAATATCCAAGGCATCCAGTATTTCCTGTGACCAGCAGCAGTTGAACACATCCAACAGCTGCATTCCCGAAGCGTCCGACACCTCGGTGGCAAACTCTCCCGTCAGCCTGTAGCGGATGTAGTCCTTGGGCAGCAAAATATGACGGCACTGTGCGTACAACTCCGGTTCATGACGGCGTACCCAAAGGATTTTCGCCGCGGTAAACCCTGTTTGAGCAGGGTTGGCGGTAACGGTCATCAGCCGTTCCGCCCCCGCCAGCCGCGTAACTAAGTCTCTCTCCTCCCCTGTCCGCTGGTCGCACCAGAGGATGGCTCGGCGAAGTACCCGTCCCTCACCGTCCAGCATAACCAGGCCATGCATTTGGCCTGACAGGCCGATTCCGGAAATATCCCGTGCCGTAATTCCGCTTTTGGCGAGCACGCCCCGGATGCCGTTGGCCACCGCATCCCACCAATCTTCCGGATCCTGCTCCGCCCAGCCGTTTTGGGGCTGGTACAGGGGATAATCCACCGTAACCGACGCCATCAGCTGCCCATCCTCGCCAAACAAGGCGGTTTTAGTCCCCGTAGTACCTATAATCCAACCCAAGCAAATACGCCATCAATCCTGCTCCTTTCTTGTTGCGGTTTGATATCGTCCGCCATCAGGCTCCGAACATAATCTGGTTAACAATATTCTCCAAATATTCTTGGCGGCCGCTTTGGTTGGTGGAAACCTCTCCCAGTTCCAAGGCATACTGCTCCAGCTGCTCCATAGATGCCCGCCCCGCCATAATGTCCGCGCCAATGCCGCTATTCCAGCTGGCATAACGCTGGGCCACAAATTCATCCAGCCGGCCATCCTCCAGGAGACGCTGGGCAATCCGCAGGCCCAGCGCAAAAGCGTCCATACCCGCTATGTATGCATGGAAAATGTCTTCCGGTGTATTGGAACCACGGCGGGTTTTGGCGTCGAAATTCAGCCCGCCTTTCGTAAATCCTCCTGCCCGCAGTACCTCCAGCATGCACATTGCCGTATCATACACATTGGTTGGGAATTGGTCCGTATCCCAGCCCAGCTGTAAATCCCCCTGGTTGGCGTCCACCGATCCAAAAACCCCATTGATCCTGGCCACTGTCAGCTCGTGTTGGAACGTATGCTGAGCCAGGGTCGCGTGATTCGCCTCAATATTCATCTTAAAATCCTTGTCCAAGCCATACTTACGCAGGAATGCCAGGACAGTAGACACATCAAAATCATATTGGTGCTTGGTAGGCTCCTTGGGCTTCGGCTCAATATAAAAATCTCCGGTAAAGCCGATGCTCCGGGCATAGTCAACCGTCATGCGCATCAGACGCGCCATATTGTCCTGCTCCAGTCCCATATTGGTATTCAGCAAGGTCTCATAGCCCTCGCGGCCACCCCAGAAGACATATCCTTCTCCGCCCAAAGCGGCAGTAATCTCCACCGCTTTTTTAATTTGGGCCGCCGCAAAGGCAAACACATCGGCGTTAGGCGCGGTACCTGCCCCGTGCATATACCGGGGATGGCCAAAACAGTTGGCGGTGCCCCACAAAACTTTTTTGCCGCTTTCCTGCATCAATTGCTGAAGCAGGCCAGTGATCTCATCAAGGTTCCTGTTGGTTTCGGCCAGGGAACGTCCTTCGGGAGCAATATCCCGGTCGTGGAAGCAAAAGTAATCAATTCCCAGCTTCTCCATCAATTCAAAGGCGGCATAGGCCTTCGCACGATATACCGCCATGGGCTCCTTTTCGCCGAAGGTTTTCGCCATGGTCCCGGATCCAAACATATCGGTTCCTTCAGCGCACAAAGTGTGCCAGTAGGACAAGGAGAATCGCAGTTGTTCCCTCATGGTTTTACCCCCGATCATCTCGTCAGGCTGGTAAAACCGGAAAGCCAGGGGATTACGACTCTTTGGCCCCTCATACGTGATCTTGCCTACCGTTTCAAACATTTGTTTCATCAAAAATCCTCCTTTTGTGCACGTGCACTTTTTGCGGCATATAATATGCTTTGGCTTCCCTCCCGCGGCAGTGGAAGTCAAAGCATATTGTATTTGGTTCGGATGCCGTTTTGAGCGTATAGCCGTTCAGTCCCTGGGTCTTGCTGCAGCAGCAGCTTATCCAAAAGAGTTTTCATGGCGGTATAGCCTTGCCAATATGGATCTTGATCCACGGTTGCCTGTACCGCACCCGACTCCAACAGCCGACGGATGTCCGGCGTCAGGTCGCATGTAACGATGGTGGGCGGACTGGAACAGACGGTCAGTGCCGCCTCAACCCCGCCCCGCACCCCTGCGGCGGAAAAATACAGGGCATTGATGGACGGATCCGCCTGCAGCGCCTGGGCCACACAGTTGGCGGAGACTTGATCATCGTCGTTATTTTCCACAACATCCGCAATCACCGCTTGCGGAAACTCCTTTTGCAGCACTCGGGAAAAGCCATACACCCGCTGATTATGTCCCTGCACCTTCAGTGAACCAGTGACTACCAGGATCCGCGCGTTACCGCCAGTGATAAGTCCCATCATCTGGGCGGCCGTCTGGCCGCTGGCCAGATAGCGGCAACCCACATAAGCCAGGCGGGCGCAATCATCCACATCGGTATTCAGGGTTACTACCGGTCGGTTACCGTTCCCAATAAAATCGTTCAACCGGCCTGCCACTTCTGGCCGGTTCAAAGGCGTGATGATCAAGCCCGCCATATCCTGACAGCCCGCGATTTCTTCCAGTTGGCACTGCAGGTCATAGCCTTTGGTTTCTCTCCAATAGGGAACTACAGGAAAGTCCGAAAATTCCCCGCAAGCGGTTTCCAGCCCTCGCTTCACCTCATCAAAAAAGGGGTTTCCCACAGAATTCATCAGCACCCCTATACGCAGGGGAGACCGGGTAACCAATGCGCGTCCTGCCCGATTGGGGCGGTACCCGTACTGCCGGGCCAGATCCTCTATCCGCTGCTGTACTGCGGGATTAACCCCTCCACGGCGGTTCAGAACCCGGTCTACCGTTCCTCTAGACACCCCAGCCAGCTGAGCCAGCTGTTTAGATGTAATCGGCAAGCTGCATCAACTCTTTCAGGGACATATGCCAGTGATTCGCTATGTTTTCACTATATCACACACCAACAAGAGCTGTCAATGGCCTTCATAAAAACAGAAAATCCTCTTGATTTCGCGATCATATGAACCTCTCAAGAAGATGGGCAAAATGAAATGAGGATGGTGCCCATTTTACTTGCGCAGAGCCGCTCTTTCGGCTGCTTACCCTTGCAGGACCGAAGGCGGGACCATCCTCCTGGCCTATGGGCTGTCTGTATTCAACTGTACGGTTTTGGACACCGGAACGTCTGAACAGAATCATAGTTACGGTTGCCTTTATGCTCAAAATTCATTATAATGATAAAAATAAGGAGGGGATTGTTTGTATTGCTCACAATGCGGTAGGGAACTGGCTCCCAATGCCTTTTTTTGCGGCTGGTGCGGGGCCCCTGTCTGTGAATACAAAACGCTTCCATATACCATTATTAAATTCGATGCGGATTATGCCAGAAAAAAGCACGCGCTGGTAAGATACGGCCAGATTGTCGCCCGAGGGTTGACCTATTGCCTGACTCCGTTGATTCTGATGTTTTTTAGTGAGTATTTTCTCCTCCCGGCAATGGCGCTTTCCTTCTGTGGAATCGCTGTATTAATTATCGATACGATCATGCATCGCAAATACTTTTTAGCACGGCAGTCGGCCGTTGTAAAGGATAAACGTACCGGTGCCATTTATTACGTTACCATGTTCGGTGATACCTATGGCAGCAATTCCCTGGCGGCAGCCGCCGCAAACATGCAAAATGCTATGTATCAGGCCCAGCTGGTTCAGATTGACCAGGCGATTCTGCACGAGATTGAACGCTATAAGGCTGGACAGAACCAATATAACGTCTGGACGGGCGGACAGGTCCGCGTGCTGGAGTTAAGAAATTGGTCTGTGCTTAAGACGGCGAAACGGTTTATCCTATATCGATACATTGACGTGAAGGGAAAACCAAAAAAAATCAAAATTCCGGATTGTTTTCCCGGAATGCGGGAGGAGTTATGATGGTATGCCCAAAATGCGGTCTGGAAACAGAGGACGCGAAAAATTTCTGTGAACAGTGCGGATTTGACTTCCGGGAAATCAAGACACAGGAAAACCTGCTGGAAACAGATCCCGTATTGGTTTCCATGAACAACCAATACATCCGATACGGTATCGTCCGGCTGATCGCAGGGGTGGTTACGCTTGCCTGCCTATTTTTGATCTATCAATGGCTGGAGAATAATATTTGGGACGGATTTGGCGACATAGGTTTACTCTTCTTCCTGCCCGCTTTGATTGTTTTTATTGTCTTCAGCGTCCTTCGTGGCTCCGTAAAAAAGAAAATTCAAAGGGAACTGATCAACAGAACGCCGAAAAATACTCACGATCATAACAGCCCCAAGCTATGAAACTGGCCTTAATAAGGAAAATGTAAAAAGCTGGTTCGGATTGCCCATTCAGGACATTCTGAACCAGCTTTTACGGACTCGGGCATATGGTGTCGAGCCCC
>CALWMQ010000156.1 GCA_944382025.1 uncultured Clostridia bacterium
GGGATGGTACCTATCCCCGTCCAGCATGGCCGTCACGCCGGCAGATCCGGGTTTGATCCTGTACACCAATTTTACGGGTGCGGGTATCAGCCGAGACGGAGGACGTACCTTCCAGGAAATCAGCGCGGCATATACTGGTTCGGCCATACAGGTTATGACCTCCTGGGATTATGTCGTGGATCCCCATGACCCAACCCAGCATTATATCCCTATGACAGACTTTTCCGGGTGGCGCAGCGGTGATGAAGGCGAAACCTGGGAGCATGCGTGGCTGGGGAATCCATGGAAACCCAATATTTATTGTATAGCGCCTCATCCGACCATCCCGGGACGGTTGCTGGCGGGGACGGCGAATATTCATGACCTGCCCTACTGGCATTGGCTGTGCCGGCAGCATGATGGATGGAGCGGGGGAATTATTCAGTCAAATGATTACGGCCGGACATGGTTTCCGCAGGACCAATGCGGTATGGGCCCGTTTGGCGTAGTGACCGACCTTATGTATGAAGGCTCATTTGTGTATGCCGCCGTTATGGGACAAGGCCTGTATGCGGCGGGAGAAACAGAGGAATATTGGACGTTATTGGATGCGGATATTTCAGAGAAAAACGTAGCGCGTTTAGCGTGTGTGGATCATCGGTTGTTTGTAACGGTCTGGCCGCAGCAGACAGATGATGGCGTAGTTCCCGGCACCGTGTACGTCAGCTGCGGGGATCAGCGTTTTGAAAAGCTGGCTCTTCCGGATGCTATCAAATATCCGGTGTCAATCCTTCCCGTTTCGGCAGAGGAATGGTATATCAGTTGTTTTGACTGTGTGGATTACTGTATTAAAGGCCGGCGGTCCTGGACACATGATGAACAAAGCTTTGGACTTCCGGGGGTTTACCGGACGGTTGACGGAGGGGCGACCTGGGAGCGAATCTATGCCGGCGCAGCATACTCCACCGCAAAGGATGGAGATGTACTGTATATCTGCAGCCGTGAAAACGGTCTGCTGGTGCTGGAAGGGGATACCTTGTATCCCATGGAAGGCTTGCCGATCATCAATCCCCATACAGTGACAGTGCAGGGGACAACATTGTTTGTTACCTCGTTCGGCCAGGGCGTCTATCGAGGTAAACTTAAATAAGTCAATCAAGGATTTGCGCTGATAAGGGGCGATGGGAAAGAGAAAGGCGTAACCTTGTGACGGTGGTTTTCCGAAAGCGGCAGACAGCCATTGAGCCTTTATATCCTGGACGAGGTATCCCATAAAGGACTGTGTCTATCCTTGTTCCCAGTTGGGGCATGTGCTTGCATTCATATGGGTTCAACACCTGGGACATGGGGGAGGAACCCAGAGACAGTACCTGTTGTTTCGAGAAATGACACGGAAACCGGCCATGCCTGTCCTTGGGTCATAGTTTCTCAAAAATTCGGCTGTTTTCCTTTAGGGATTTCCCATCACATGGATACGTGTTTTTCTTTTGTATGGTCTCTTTATAAATGCGGGTTCTAAACTATGGAGGAGGGTATTTTCAGAATGAAAAAAGTTTCCATTTTGTGCAGCTTGTGCCTGTTATTGGTACTCATGTTTTCGGTGCTGTCCGGCCCGGTGTCAGCGGCAACGCTGGCGCCTGCCGATTGGGACGGGGATGGGGATGGGTACCTGTCCACTGACGCGCACGGAGGTAAATACGCTTTATGCCAGGGAGCAGAAACCGGCTATCAGGCATCGAACTGGCAGGATGTGTCGGTACCCAATGGTACTTATACCCTGACCGCCTGGGTCAAGAGCAGCGGCGGGCATGATAACTGCCTGGTTGCGGTCAAAAATTATGGCGGCGGCGATGCGTTTGGACAGATTCCGGCAACAGATCAGTGGACGGAGATCAAAATCGAGAATATCCCGGTGACCACCGGAAGTGCCCAGATTTCCTTATGGTCCACATCCACACAAGGGGCATGGGTGCTGCTGGACGATGTGGTATTCAGCGATGCCAGCGGAAAGAATTACATGAAAAATACGGGTTTTGAGGAGATCTCCCAGACACAGGTTCCTGTTGACACCAAACCGGACAAAAAGGCGCCGGATGTGATCTCCAGCAGATTCTTTGACAAATGGACGGTTTACGCGGAACCATCCGCGGACGTAGCCTATATGTCGGATGACGCTCATTCCGGAAAGTACTGCGGCGTTCACTATGGAACAGTGGCCAACTATGCGGTCAGCACCAGCCAGCAGCTGGCCGGCCTGCCCGTAGGGAAATACGGTGCCAGCGCCTGGGTTAAGAGCAGCGGCGGTCAGAAATCCTGTCTGCTTCTGGTAGCTGTGGACGGGGTGAACTATTTCAAGGAAATTCCCGCCACCGACACTTGGGTCAAAGTGGAGGTTCTGGATATTCCGGTCAATAACGGGACCATGCGTGTGGATATTTGGTCTGAGAGCGGACCGGGAAATTGGGTAAAATACGATGATATGACCGCGTTCAATATGAACGATACCTCCGCTAATATTCTGCTGAATGGGGGATTTGAGACACTGGGGGAAAACCCATTTGGTGATACCACGATGAATAACATTGGTGCTGGCGGTGCCGGTGGTGATACCGAACCCACCACCACGACCACCAAGACGGAGGAACCGGGCCTGGAACTGAACGATGATGATATCTTAGATGATATCTTAAGCGGTGGGGACGTGGATGTGGACACCACTCCCAAAGAGGAAAAGCACGTAGATGTTGTGCTGATCATCAGCATTTGTGTGATTGTACTGTGTCTGGCGATGGCGGCAGTTACCTTTGTGCTGTTGCTTCGGAAGAAAAAGCTCCCGGATCTTCCTCTGGGGACAGGGCCAAAGGAACAACCGGAATCGGAAGATAATACCGACCAAACGAAATAAAAAAGGGAGATAGCCGATGCAGCTGTATGTCAAAAGCGACCGGGAATGGCTATATCCGGATGAGGCGGAGCTAGGAAGCGCCGTGTATGTTGGAGAGGCATTACCGCTTTATACCGCG
>CALWMQ010000157.1 GCA_944382025.1 uncultured Clostridia bacterium
CAGAAAAATCAGGGCCCGGTGAATCCATTCGGCCCATCCGCCTCCCAGGATCAGAGGAGGGAGCACTCCCAGCACCGCCGCGGCAATCACCACCACTGGTGTATAGTACCGGGCAAACCGGGTGATAAAATTCTCCGCTTTCGCCTTTTTGCTGACTGAATTCTCCACCAGATCCAGGATCTTGGTTACTGTGGATTCTCCATAATCCTTGGTCACCTGCACCCGCAGTACGCCCTCCTGGTTGACGCAGCCGCTGATCACATCATCCCCCGGTTCCACCCGCCGCGGCAGGGATTCACCGGTTAGCGCCGCCGTATCCAATGATGAGCTTCCCTCTAGGACCACCCCGTCCAGCGGGACTTTCTCTCCCGGCTTGATGACAATAACGCCTCCTATTCCAACCTCCTGAGGAGGAACCTGTTCCAGGTTCCCGTCTCGCTCCACATTGGCATAGTCCGGCCGAATATCCATCATGGACGCAATCGACCGCCGGGAACGGTCCACCGCGCAGCTTTGAAATAACTCCCCAATCTGGTAAAACAGCATTACCGCCACCGCTTCCGGATACTCTCCGGTCAGAAAAGCGCCTACAGTGGCCAGCACCATCAGGAAATTCTCATCAAATACCTGCCCCCGAACAATGTTCCGGGCGGCCCGAAATACCACATCCCAACCAATCACCACGTACGGTATCAGCAAGGCGATAAAAAACCACATTCCCTCCAGCGGCAGCAGCCAGGCCGCCGCTAACAGTATGCCGCTGGCAATAATGCGCCAAAGCATCTGTTGCTGTTGCTTGTTCATGGGATATTCCCTCCTTAGCCCCAATACAGGCGCTTATATCAGGATCCGGCAGTCCGGTTCTACCTTCCGGCATACCTTCATTGCGGCTTCCACGACTTCATCAAACTGCTCCTGCTCAGCGGTCAGCACCAGCTTCTGGGTTAAAAAGCTTACTCTCACATCCCGCACCCCGTCTACCTTCCGGAGGGCATCCTCTATTTTCTGAGCGCAGCAGGCGCAGTCTAAGTTGGTGATCCTATACGTCTTGGTCATCGCAAAACACCTCTTTCTGAAAATATACCTCATTCGCTGATGTGATCCATCCCCTGGCCGATAATACGGCGGACATGGCTGTCGGCCAGGGAGTAAAACAGATTTTTCCCCTCCCGCCGGTATTTCACCAGCTTACTGTTTTTCAGTACTCTCAGCTGATGGGATACGGCGGTCTGGGTCAGCCCCAGCAACTGTGCTATATCACATACGCAAAGTTCCGCCTCAAACAGGGCATACAGGATCTTGATCCGGGTAGAATCGCCGAATACCTTGAACAACTCTGCCAGATCATACAAGGTAACCTCATCCGGTAACTCCTCCCGCACCCTTTTCACCACATCCTCATGGACAAAAAGGTATTCACATTGCTCCACTTCCAGCTTATCCGGCATTTTCACACATCCTATCATATGAACATCTGTTCATATGATAGCGCGTTTTCTCCCTCTTGTCAATAGGAATTGGCTTTTATTTGCCACTATATGCCAGCTTTCCAAAAGAGTGCTTCTCCGACTCCCTATATCAGCCCCAACGGTCTTTTACCCTTTTCTTCTGGTATCCATCCTCTGGCCGGAAGATTTTTCTCCCGACACACAAAAAGGTGTTTATTTTTCCTGGAACAGGCAATATAATAAGAAATAGGTTTTTTAGTATATTGCGCATACCGCCAACATCGTCACGGAGGGATCATCATGGACCACCAACCCATGCCTGTCATAGAAAATTTGCCGGATGTACGCCGTATCCATTTTGTGGGCATCGGCGGTTCCGGTATGAGTCCCCTGGCCGAAATCCTTCACGCCCAGGGATATGATATTACCGGTTCCGATGATATGGAATCGGACAACGTCACCCGTATCCGGAGCCTGGGTATCCCGGTGTCCATTCCTCTGGGTACCGGGCCTGCCGATCAGGCCCAGCTGGTTGTCTATACCGCCGCTATCAGCCAGCAATGCCCGGAATTGATTGCCGCCAAGGAAAAAGGCATCCCGATCATTGAGAGGGGGAAAATGCTGGGACTGGTGTCCAAACAGTTCGCCAACACAGTCGCGGTGGCGGGAACACATGGGAAAACTACGACCACCTCCATGATCGCCCAGATCCTACTGGAAGCTGATCTGGATCCTTCTCTCTTTATCGGCGGGCGGCTGCCGCTCATCAACGCCAACGGACGTGCGGGAAAAACCCAAACCATGGTCTGTGAAGCCTGTGAATTTAAAAACCACTATTTGGAAATGACTCCCGCTATTTCGATTATCCTCAACGTGGATGCCGATCATCTGGACTTTTTCGGCAGCCTGGAGAATGTGATCGCCTCTTTCCATCAGTTTGCGCTGCAGACCCGCTCTACCCTGATCGTCAACGCGGAGGATGCCAATACCTTAAAAGCGGTTGCCGGAATTCAAAACCGTCAAATCCTGCGTTTCGGCCTAAACGATAGCTGCGACTGGTCTGCCCGGAACATCACCGATATCGATGGTTCTTATCCCTGCTATGACCTGTATCATCATGGGGTCTTTGTATGCCCCATCCGCCTGGGTGTCCCCGGCAACCATAATGTGCTCAATTCCCTGGCCGCCGCCGCTGCCGCGGATCTGTGCGGCGCTACCCCGGAGCAGATTGCCCATGGTCTTGAATCCTTCCATGGAGCCGGCCGGCGCTTTGAATTCCTGGGAACCTTCCACGGGGTTACCATCGCCGACGACTATGCCCATCATCCCACCGAGATCACAGCGACTTTAAAGGCCGCCAAAGCCATGCCGTACCATAAAGTATGGGCGGTATTCCAGCCCTTTACCTTTTCCCGCACCGCCCGGCATCTGGAGGATTTTGCCCAGTCTCTCGCCCTTGCCGATCATGTGGTGGTAAGCGATATTATGGGTTCCCGGGAGGTCAATGAATGGAACGTGTCCTCCAGCCAGATCACCTACCGGATCCCCGGCGCCCGGTATATTCCGGATTTCGAGGGGATTAGCCGTTTTGTCTCGCAAAACGCTGAGGAAAATGATCTGGTGGTTACCATGGGGGGCGGAAATATGTATATGTGCGCCCGTATGATTCGAGACCGGCTAAAAGAAAAATGAGGCGGCATCGTCCTTCACCGTATATGCGCACCGACACGGTTACTACAGGGGCTCCGCCCCTTGAACCCCGCCCCCTTTTGAAAAAGGCGGGCGAAAACTTTCACGCAGGATGGCGGTTCACCAATTTTGGCGGTATCGCATGTTCCAGGTATTGCTTGAGTTTTGCATTATGTAATTGCACGGATAGCCCGCCACCCATATCCCCTCCTTGGTGTGTTGCCGTGTATGGGAGAACGCTAGAGAATAAGTGAGTTAAGCGCTGATATAAATATGAATTTTTTGTTCCGCCATATTAATGAGGCAGACGAGCTCACAGCGAAAAGCCCCCTGAGAACCGATGGTTCTCAGGGGGCTTTCAGATTAGCTATAACAGCTTATTTGCTGAGCAAACCCATTTTCTTGGCGGCAACACTAGCTACCAGAGCCAAAGCGGCAGCAGACGCCAAAACAACCAGCAGGGTGGTGGCACCAACTGCACCGGTCTCCGGAGACACAGGAGTAACCTCTACCTCACAAGTAGCGGACACGCCGCCTACTGTAGCGGTAATAGTGGCCTTGCCGGCGGCAACGGCGGTAACTTTACCGTTCTCGTCTACCTTAGCCACAGACGGATCAGAGGAACTCCATACCACAGTTTTATCGGTGGTGTCGTCCGGGACAACAGTGGCTTTCAGCGTCAGAGAATCGCCAACCTTCAGCGTGGCCTCGGTCTTATCCAGGGTTACGCCGGTGGGCAGGGTTTCCACCAGCTTCTCACCTTCAGCAGTGACTTCATAAACCTTGTTGCCTTCGGTCACAGTGATCTTGGAATCGCCCTCGGCATAGTATTCGCCATCTACATCTTCAATGGTGGCGTTGGTAACGGTGGCTTTCACATTCTCCATGGTATAGATGGCCACGGAGCAGCCGTCGTATTCATTGCCCGCCTTGTATTTCAGGCCGGAGATCTTCACATTGTCGATGACAGCGGTACCAGCCCGCAGCACGATGCCGTTCTGAGCGATGATACTGTTCTCACCGGCACCCTCAATAACGACATTCTTAATAGAAATCTCACCTTTGGTATTCAGATCAATCGCCTGTTTCTGGAACTTGACAAAGGTGCAATCCTCAATGATCACTTTTCCTTGACCGTCTACCATAACCGGGCGACCATACTGTACACCGCACATCTCGGCACCATCAGCGGTGCAGCGCATGTCGGTAACAGTGACCTTCTTCATGGTCAGGTCAGCTTTCGCCAGAATACCGTCAATACCGTGATGCTCATCGGTGGGACCGGCAATGGTCAGGTTCTCCAGGGTCAGATCGGCGGTGGCATAAACGGTCGGATACGCAATACGGCCGCCGAAATACTCAACGCCCTGGCGGGTGGACTTGTCAAACTTGATGAC
>CALWMQ010000158.1 GCA_944382025.1 uncultured Clostridia bacterium
AACACCGCTGGAATTACGTTATATTCCGACGGGCCAGCGGATTTTGTTCCGGGGCTTTGACGATGTCAATAAACTGGCCTCCACCACGGTGGATACAGGTTATCTCTGCTGGGTTTGGGTGGAGGAGGCCTATGAGCTGGAAAAGGAAACCGATTTTGACCGTCTGGACTTGTCGGTCCCCAGGGGGGAGGTCCCTTACCCCCTGTTCAAACAGACTACCGTTACCTTTAACCCCTGGAACAGCCATCATTGGCTCAAAGCGAAATTCTTTGACCATCCCAGAAACGACGCTTTTACCCTGACCACCACCTACCGGTGCAACGAGTTCCTGGATGACACCGACCGCCAGGTGTTTGAGGAAATGCGGATCCGTAATCCCAGGCAATACGCCGTGGCCGGCATGGGGGAATGGGGAGTGGCCGAGGGCCTGGTGTTTCAGCGATGGCGGGTGGAAGCCTTTGATCCTCAATCCCTGGGCGGCCGCCCGGAAGGCACCATCCATGTGTTTGGGCTGGATTACGGGTATACCAATGACCCTACCGCCTTTATCGCCGCGGCTGTACAGCCGGTTCAAAAACGTCTGTACATTTACGATGAACACTATGAAAAACGGATGCTCAATGGGGACATCGCCGACATGATTCAGGCGAAGGGGTACGGTAAGGAACGCATCCGCGCCGACGCCGCCGAACCGAAGTCCAATGAAGAGCTCCGGCGCCTGGGTCTAACCCGCCTGCGGGCTGCGGACAAAGGACCGGATTCGGTACGCAGCGGTATCGCCCGTATCCAGGAGTACGATATGGTAGTTCATCCCCGGTGCGTCCACACTATTGAGGAACTGGGCGCCTATTCCTGGGAGCCGCCCAGGGACGGAATCCCTAACCGGCCTCAGGACCGGGACAACCATCTGATGGATGCCCTGCGGTATGCCATGGAAGAAGTCCGGGAGTTCCGTCCCACACAAACGGTATCCCGTCCCCGCCCCTTGCCCGGCGGGGTTTTCCCGGAGGACCTCCGGGGCGGCTGGGGTGACCCCTGATCCCTGTCTGTCGGCGAAAGCCAGGGGGGCCTTCAGCAGGGTACCTTACAAAATCCCAAAGCCGTAAACGGCTGATAGGGTGAAAGGAGGAGTCATATGACAACGATTCTGCAAGGATTTGGCGGCGCAGGGCTGGCCCTACTGGTATTTTTGGCCGGGATGGCATGGGAGAGGCACCGATCCCGGGGAAAACAGCCTGGCGACCATGCCGCGCCTGAACCGTCCAAAATCCCGGACACGTCCGGCCAGGCCCCGGCCCGGAGCGATGCCCAGGCGGAGCTGACGCGCCGGATGCAATGGCAGGAGTGGCTGAACTTCCTGTATTACGATGGCAGCCCTTCGGGGGACAGCCGCCCGGAAGGCCAATAATTCCCCCCATAACCATGGAACACAGGAGAAAGGATGATGTACAGACATGCCAACCAAATTGGAACCCGGACAGGTGTTCCGGGAATATCACCAGGGCATCCGGTTCAAAAACAGCCTGGGAAAAAAGGGCCTCTATGAACAAAACCGGATTAATGAAAGGTTCTATGCCGGTGACCAATGGTACGGCGCCCGATGCGGTGACGACCGGCCCCTGGTGCGTCACAACGTGATCAAACGTATCGGGGATTATAAGCTGGCCACCGTTGGCGCTGCGCCTGTCACCGTAAACTATTCCGCTGACGGCGTTCCCAACACGCTGGAACTCCAGAAACACACCGCCGACCGGAAAGAACAGCTGCTGGCAGGAAAGCCTGCCGCCGCGGTATTGGAAGGCCTGTCCCAGGAAGAGGAAATCAGCCTGGTCATGAACGCCATGTCGGAATATTTTCAGGTCACGGCAGAACGGGTGAAGCTGGACGATATCCGGGAAACCGCCCTGCGCAATGCCTATTGCTCCGGCACAGGGGTGGTGTACACCTATTGGGATGAGCGGATCTCTACAGGCCTCTATGCCGATTTTTCCCGCAAAACCCCTATCCGTGGGGATATCGCCTGCCAGGTGCTGGATATTGAGAACGTGTATTTCGGTGACCCCTTCAACGATGATATCCAATCCCAGCCATATATCCTCATCGCCCAGCGGATGACGGTGGACGATGTCCGCCGCCGCATCCTTCGCTACCATGGCAATACCCCAGTGGCTAAGAAAATGGCCGAGGCGGTTACCGGTGACCAGGATATGGCGTATATGGCCGGAGATGCTTACCAAAGCGGCTTTGCCCAGACTGGCGATGCGGAAGAGGGACAGGCTAAGGTCACGGTGCTGACCCGGTTCTGGAAGGAATGGGATGAAACCGGTACCACTTACACTGTCCGGGCTGTCCAGGTCTGCACTGCCGGAAACGGTGGGGAGGCGCTGACCGTACGCCCCGAATGGGAACTGGGCGTGCGGTTGTATCCCCTGGCCAAGTTCACCTGGGAACGGCGGCGAAACTGCGCTTATGGCGAGAGTGAGATTACCTACCTCATCCCCAACCAGATCGCTATCAACCGTATGCTGACCGCCGGCGTTTGGGCGGTGATGGTGATGGGGATGCCCATCATGGTGGTCAACGGCGATATCGTCACCCAGCCGGTTACCAATGATCCCGGCCAGGTCATCCAGGTATTCGGCGGTACCGCTGAAGGGGCAATCCGCTATGTCACGCCGCCTTCCTTCTCTCCCCAGTTTGACAATATGACCGCTTCCCTGATTGCCAACACCCTGTCTCAGGCCGGGGCCAACAATGCCGCTTTGGGCGATGTGCGGCCGGACAATACCTCCGCTATTATTGCCCTTCGGGAAGCCGCCGCCATGCCCCTGCAGACCGTCCAGAACCGGTATTACAGCTTCTGTGAGGATCTGGCCCGGATTTGGGCCGATTTCTGGGTCAACCTGTACGGACACCGGTCCCTGAAGGTGGAATCCGGCGGTGGGGTATGGTACCTCCCCTTTGAGGCGGAAAAATACCGGAACCTGATGATCAGCGCACGGGTGGATGTGGGAGCTTCCGGCCTGTGGAGCGAAGCCCAGTCGGTTCAAACCCTGGATAACCTGTTTGACCGGCAGATTATCGATGTGATGCAGTATCTCACCCGTCTCCCCAAAGGCACCGTTCCCAATCTGGGCGGACTGATCCGGGAACTGGAAAAAGGCCAGGAATCCCATATGCCTGAAAGCGTTCCCGAGAAAGGGGGTGGTATCTCCCTGAAGACAGCGGCCTGTATTTAAGAAAGGAGGGACAGACATGGAAGAAAAATACGCGACAGAATGGCCTGAAGCCCAAGGGGGGAAGGCGGTCGCAGCGGCTGGAGGCATGACGTTCCAAAAACTTCTGGAGGAGCCGGGAGAGTCCACGCCCCAACCCCTGCCTGACCAGCCCCAGTCGGAACGGCCTTGGGTCCCGCCGGTATTCCTGCACACGTGGGAGGACAAGTGGCGGTATCTGGCGGAGCAGTACGAGGTAGAACCCGAAGCACTGCTGGAAGCGCTGCTCCAAACCGCGGAGGATGACCGGCGGCGGGATCTCCTTCAGCAAGCCGGCGGAGACCAGGCGCAAGCCGACCTGCTCTTTCAACAGGGGATGGATCGTCTTCGCCTGCAATGGGAACAGCGCCGGCAGGAGGAAGAACGCCAGTTGTCACAGCGGCTCAACCAGAAGCTGGCTGAGGATTTTTATACCTTGTGCCGCCAGATGCCCGATATCCGTGAGCCGGAACAGCTCCCCGACAGGGTCTGGCAGGCAGCGGTACAGAAAAAAATCCCCCTGATGGACGCTTACCTGCGTTTCCTCTGGCAGGAGGACCAAAAGGCACGTCTGGAACAAAGCAGAGCGGCCCAGGCGGCTGCCGCCAGTTCCGGTTCCCTGGCGGGAACCCCCGATACCCCAAAAAGTGAACAGAACGCCTTTATCCGGGCTTTCCGGGAGGCCGTCCGCTGACTGAGGCGGTATCGCCTAACGTTTCCCAGAGGGAAAAGATATCCCTCTTCCACATAGGTGCCCCGCGGCACCATAAAAAGAAAGGATGGATTCAATGAGCATCAATGTATTGGAGTTCGCCCAGAACATGACCAAAGAACTGGATAAGGCCGCTGAGCAAAAGGCGGTTACCGGCTTCCTGGCGGATAACGCCCTGCGGGCCCGTTTCGTAGGCGCCAACAAAGTTCTGATGCCCGAGGTGGAAATTTCCGGGCTGGGGGACTATGACCGCGATACCGGTTTCGTTACCGGTACCATTACCGTTTCCAGCACCCCGTATACCCTGTCCATGGACCGCGGCCGCTCCTTCCAGCTGGATCGGGAGGATCATGATGAAACGGGTATCGCTAACCTAGCCGGCCAGGTGATGGGGGAATTTGTCCGTACCAGGGTGGTACCCGAGGTGGATGCCTATTGCCTCTCTAAGCTGTCGGCCTTTGCCGCAGGAAAATCCCAGACCATTACCGGCGATCCCGCTACCGAGGCCTTTGCCATGCTGACCGGCGCTATCCATAAGGCCCAGAACGTTGTCGGCTATGACGAGGAACTGGTGGCCTTTGTCAATTCCCTGATGTGGGAAAATCTCCAGAAAAGCGATGAGCTGACCCGGTATCTGGAGGTCGCCAGCTTCCGTAAAGGCGAACTCAACCTCCAGGTACGTTCCCTCAACGGGGTGGCTATTCTCCCGGTTCCCGACAGCCGGATGAAATCCGCTTATGACTTCTATGACGGGGTTACCGACGGCAAAACCGACGGCGGTTTCACCCCTCAGGCCGAAGCCAAGGATATCGGACTGCTGGTACTCCCCCGCCGTGCCGCTTCCCTGGTAAAGAAAACCGAGCAGGTCCGTACCTTTGACCCGGCCCACAACCCCGCCGCGGACGCCTGGAAATTCGATTACCGGCTGTATTACGATGTGTTTATCAAAAACAGCCTGTCCAAAGCGATCTTTACCTACCAGTATTAAGGGCCTACGGTGAAGGGCGGCGGCTGGGAATCCTCGGCCGCCGCCTTCCGAAAGGAGTGAGTCAATGACCACCGGAAAAGAGATTTTGGATCGGGTGATCCGGCTGCTGGACTATACCGACACTTACGGCCAGGCTGATTCCCTGCAGTTCGCCGAGGTGTACAAGCGGGGACTCACCGTACTCAACCAGATATACGCTGACTTATGGTTTGCCGAACGGTCCGACCCATTCAACGAGCTGACCACGCTGGATCAGTCCCTGGATCTGTCCGACCGCACCATCCATGATATCCTGCCCTACGGCGTAGCCATGCTGCTGGCACAGGGGCTGGGGGATGGGGATAACCAGGCCCTGTACGCCAGCCTCTATAATCAGAAACGCTGCTCCATTTGCCGGAAATCCCTGCGGATGGACGTACTGCCGTAAAGGGGGATGAATATGCAGTATCCCAGTTTGAGCGGGTCTTCCCGCTACCGCATGGAAACCGGGCAACTGGACGGCGGTGTTAACCGGCGGGATGCCCCGGATCAAGTGGCGGATAACCAACTGACCGTCTGCAAGAACCTTTGGTGGCAGCATGGCGCCTTACGTACAAGGCCCGGCCTCAAATCATCCCCCGAACAGGTGCTTCTTCCCAAACAGGACTCTGTTTTCACCTCTGTTCTCCTGGGGATGGAAGACCGGACGCTGGACAACCAGCTGGGGCGTCGGATGATTGTCCACACCCAATTTGCCGATGGGTCGGCCATTGATAACGATTACACCCCAGGCTGTCTCCATTATGATGGATCCTTTTCCCTTAACCAGAACAGTGTCCGGATCAACTACGACAATATCCGTACACTGGTGGGCGGACCCATGGTGATGGAAGGCAACGGGGAGGATTTGGGACGCGCTACTGGTATCGCAGGACTGGACGGTGGGATCCTTAAGCTCCCTGAATCGGAGATCTACGCTATCCCCAGCAGGGATACCGTACGTCCCTCCTGGATTGGGGACAAGGCGTATGTGCCATTGGTACGGGTCGCGGCCCGAGGGGTTGCCGCCCTGGGCGACCAGCCGGAATCCGAGGGGATCGCGTATGAAGGATATAACCTGCTGACCCCTGAATTCCGCTGCAGTTTTACTACCGATGGAAAAGCCACTATCTTTTTCCTTCCCGAAAAGGAGCTGGATACGGAAGGCCCCATCACTGCCCGGTATACCAATCAGGAGGGGACGGTTTTCGTCCATACCGTGGAAGGCACTATCGGGCAGCCTCAGGAAGATGGACTGACCATGCACTGCAACCGGCAGAAGGGATATATTTATTTCACCGATGGCAGCGGCAATAAGGCGCCGGAGGCGGGAGGCGCCAACAATCTGATGGTTACCGCCCCTAAGACCAGAGCCGGGAACTCCCAATTGTTCTATGGCATGCGGTATGGGACCTGGTTTGGGGGAGACCGGAGCAGTCTTGGCGGCGGTACCCGTTTGTTTCTGTATGGCAACAGCCAGTACCCTCATAGGATGATTTGGAGCGATGTGAACAACCCGCTGTATTTTCCGGAAAACAACTATGTGACGGTGGGAGACGCTTCCCAAAAAATTACCGCCCTGGCAAAACAGGGGAGTATGCTGGTCATCTTCAAAGAACGGGAAATCTATGCCGCTACTTACAGCGCCGGGAACTACACCTCCGCCGATGTGGAGGCGGGTACGGTAGGGGATGTGGCTGCCCAGGCGGCGGTATTCCCTATTACTCAGCTTCACAGCGGTATCGGCTGCGACCGACCGGAGACCATTGTATTATGCGCTAACCGCCTGGTATGGCTGCACTCCAGCGGCGGGGTATATACCCTGGTATCCGCCGACCGGACAAGTGAGTGTAATGTCCGTTGCCTGTCCAAGATGGTGGAGCGGGAACTGGAGAATCTGTATTCGGTGAAAACCTGCGCAGGGGATTATGCCGGCCATTACCTGTTGCTGGTAGGCTCCCGCGCCCTGCTGCTGCGGTATGACGATGAAGCCTTTGACCGTATTGGTTCCTCGGTGGTAACGGACAAGGCTGAAAAGCAGCTGAAATGGGCTGTTTGGGATTTCTCAGGCATAGGGGTGGAATTCCGTCACCTTTGCGCCCGGGACGACCGGGCGGTATTGGTCGGATACATCTGGAACGCCAATGATGAGGGCCGGTATGTGTTTTATACCCTGGAAGGCACAAGGGATAAGGATATGGTTTTTGATGTGGAAACCGGCATTTTTTCCGAGCAGCCCATACCGGTATCCTTCCGGACAAAAGCCTTTGATTTTGGACGGCGGGAATCCCTCAAATCCATCTCCCAGATATTGGTCGGTCTGGAGGGGCCCTCTGGAAAGTTCCGGTTTACTTACCACACCGAAAGAGGGGCTTGGCAGGATGCGGCTGTCGCCCCGGAAAACAGCCCGGTCTGTTCCTCCGCCGGGCAGCTCCGGCTGACTCCGCATTTGAACCGGGTGCGGGAATTCAGCCTGCAGGCCGATGGGGAAGGATCCCTGGCAGTAACCGGCTTGACTTTACGGATCACGATGAACCGGTAGGGCTGTTTTGGTGGGATTCCACCCCATAACCATGCCATAAAACCAAAAGGAGGCATACCATGGCCAAAACTTACGAGGAATTTGAGCGTGAAGAATTGGAGAAGGCCAGACAGGAGCAGGAGGCCTTTATCCAGAAACAACAGGCGGCTACGCAGCGGGAGGTAGAGCAGGCCCTGAACCGTCTGGAACAGCAAGCGGCTCCCAGCCTGCAAAAGGCTGCCGGCCAGGCGGATCAGGCGGTACGGGACGCGGGACGGGATTACGACCTGAACGCGGTGCGGCAGCTGGTCACTCAGAGGCAGCTCAAGGAACGTATGGCGAACCTGGGACTGAACCAGTCCGGATACCATGAGGCGGCCCAGCAGGGCGCTGTCCAGGCAAGACGGGCCAGCGATCTGTCGGTTTGGCGGGACACCGGCGAAAAGCTTTCCTCCCTGCGCGGCACCATGGAGAAACTGTATACGGATCTGCGTCTGGCCAAGGAAGAGAAAAAGGCTTCCTTGGAAAAGCAAGGACAGGCGGCTATTGAACGCAATGAGGCGGCCCTGGTCAAAGAAGCCAAGGCAAAGGCTAAAGAGCGTTACCAAGCCCAGTGATAAAGGAGGAAAAGGGATGATTACCACCATTCGCACAGTACAATTTGCCGTGGACGGGGATACGGTTACCCCTTCAGCCCCCCAATATGCCGGGGTGCAGGGGGAGCATAATGCTACCCAACTGTCTTTTCAGCTTCCTGAAGACTGGAACAGCGCCTACCAGTACCGTCTGGAATATGTTGACGGCCTTCAGCATACCACTTCCACCCCGGTATTGGAGGCGGCTGAGGGTACAGTGACCTATCTCATCCCCAAGACATGGACCAGCCCCGGCGGTATGGGAGAAGTACGGCTGTGCGCTATGCTGCTGGATGAGCAAAAGCAGGAACAGCAGACGGTATATTCCCAAACCGGACGGATTTACTTTAT
>CALWMQ010000159.1 GCA_944382025.1 uncultured Clostridia bacterium
TGTAGTTGGAACCTTTCGTGAACCATCTTGTGGTAGGAGGACGGCACCGATCCACAGCATCCCTTACAGTGTAGCACAGCCCTTGGAGAGGGGCTCTAATAACTACTACTCTATTATACAAGGAGGAGATTATATGAAGCAATTAAAGAAATGGCTACCCTTCCCTTTTGTCTGCGCCGCATTAGTACTCATGATTTTGCCATTGGGTAACCTGCTGGTATTTGCTCCCGAGCCCAACGTGCAGGTAGTCGACGCCTTTTCCTGGTTTGACGGGACCGCCTGGGGGTATGGCCAGCTGTTCCCACTGCCTGCCGCTATCTTAACCGCTGGTTCCTCCATATTGCTTCTGGTTTCCATCCTTACTGGACGCTTTGGCACTGCTTTCCTGTGGCTTCTCGCTCTCGCGACAGTGTTCACTGTATTGTCTCTCTTTACAGCGGGGGCCAGGAATGGCTGGGGTATTTTGACCGCTGTCCTGCTGGTGTTAGCCGCTATAACGCAGGCTATTATCCGGCATGGGGAAAAAAGCGATGTTTTCTCAGCCTCCCCCGGCACAAACGGCAAACCCGGTGCTCAATAAGCTTTACCTTCCTGACAGGGAACCGCAGTTTGCCATCCTTGTTAAAGCCGCATTTAATCTACGGTATTGCTGGTACCCGTTCTATCCAGAGCCGTGCTCTTCTTTCCGGCGGACTCATCAGTCGCTGTGCGCGGCTCAGACGGCATTATGGCTCTCGGTGATTTTCTCTTCTGCTAACAGGTCAATACAAGAAAAACGGCGTGTTTCTGACAGGGTTATCCCCCCGGAACACGCCGTTTGTTTATTCTTCTTTTCAGACTATATTCTTTCAGCCCCACCTTTATGGATGCCGGGTACCGCTGTTATATGCCTTTTTTGGGAAGGAACTCCCGATTACTGCCCTCGGAACGGGACTGGAACGGCCGGATCTGCCGAGGCTTCTGGATAGCCGGTTCCGGGGAACCGGCCTTGGCTCTCTTGGAGCGGGATCCCTCTTGCTGTGTGCGCCCAGCCTGCGGCGGAGCAACAGGAGGACTGGCTTTAGGCTGATTTTCCGCTGGCATGACAACCGTCTGAACTTTCCCATCGGCCTTTGGATGGGAAGAGGGGTTTTGTTTTTGTTTCTGTTTCCGGTCGGGCTGGACAGTCCTCTCTTTCTGAACAAGCTGAACCGGCTTCTTTTTCCTCTCCCCATCTTTCCCAAAAGCGTCACGTTGACCCGTTTTCCGGTGCGGGGATGCTTCTGCCCCTTTTGTCTCAATCGGCCGCTCTGTTTTCCGGCCCTTTGGGGCAGATTTCTCCTGCCGGGGTTCCGGGACAGGCCGTTCCGCTTGGGTCACCGCCTGGAACACCTCCATAGGATAGGGGTGCTCCTCCACCACCGGTACCGTTTTACGGATCAGCTTCTCAATATCCTTCAGATATGCCTTTTCCTCGGAATCACAAAACGAGATGGCTATCCCGCTGCATCCTGCCCGGCCTGTCCGCCCGATACGATGGACATAGGTTTCCGGAACATTAGGCAGATCGTAATTGATCACATGGGACAATTCTTCCACATCGATGCCCCTGGCGGCAATATCGGTGGCCACCAGCACCCGTACGGACCCATTCTTAAAGCTGCTTAAAGCGTTCTGCCGGGCATTTTGAGACTTGTTCCCATGGATCGCCATCCCCTGGATCCCCGCACGTCCCAGATCCTTTACCACACGGTCCGCGCCGTGTTTGGTACGTGTGAAAACCAGGGCGGAACGGACAGTGGGATCCTTCAACAGATGAACCAGCAGGTGTTTCTTGTTGGATTTGTCCACGAAATACACCGATTGTTGGATAGCGTCTACGGTGGAGGAGACAGGGGTCACCTCCACCCGGACAGGGTTGGTCAAAATGGTTTGAGCCAGTTGGACAATTTCCCGGGGCATGGTGGCGGAAAACAACAGTGTCTGCCGCCTGTCAGGAAGATGGGAGATGACCTTTTTGACGTCATGGACAAACCCCATATCCAGCATCCGGTCAGCCTCGTCCAGAACGAAAATTTCCAGATGCTTCAGGCTCACGAACCCTTGGCCGATCAGGTCGTTCAGCCGCCCCGGGGTAGCCACCAGAATATCCACCCCTTTTCTGAGGGCTTCCACCTGGGGCTGCTGGGATACCCCACCGAAAATAACAGCGCACCCAAGAGGCAGATATTTCCCATAGGCTTCAAAACTTTCGTGGATCTGCAGAGCCAGCTCCCGGGTAGGAGTAAGAATCAGGGCGCGGATAGGCCTCTGGCCCCCGGAAGGCTTCCGGCTCAGCCGTTGGAGGATCGGCAGGGCAAATGCCGCGGTTTTACCAGTACCGGTCTGGGCGCAGCCAATTAAATCCCGTCCCTCCAAGACCGGTGGAATCGCCTTTTCCTGAATAGGGGAAGGAGAGAGATAGTCCTGATCCGCCACCGCTTTCAGCAGTGGATCGGCCAGGCGCAGATCTTCAAATTTCATATTGCACGTTCCTGTTCTCTGTTCTATGGGATATTACAGTGATTACTCTAGGGATGCCGACGGTTGCGGGAACGAACAGAAGCGCCGGCGTCCGGGCGCCATCATTGCTGACGGGCACCGATGGTGCTCCCGCACCTGGGCAATCAGCCTTCAGCAAACACCGAAGGAATATCTTTCATGTGGCTGCTGATACTGATGTGCTGGGGGCAGCGGGCTTCACATTTACGGCAGCTTCTGCACTTGTCCGCCGTATGCTCCTCCAGCCCCCGGTACAGCTCCCGTGCCTCATCCATATTGACTGCCGTGCGGTTATAGGCTTCAAACACGCCGGGAATATTGACCCCAAAGGGGCACGGCATACAGTAAGAGCATTTGGTACAGGGAACCAGCGCCATGGTGTCATAGGCTGTTTTCGCCCGGGCCAGCATATCCAGTTCCTCGCCGGACAGCATCCCGACCCGGGAATGGGATGCGTAAAGAAGATTATCATTTACCTGCTCCATAGAGCTCATGCCGCTGAGGACAACGCCTACCTCCGGACGGTTCCATAGAAAATCCAGCGCCCATTCCACCGGGTGCTTGGAGTCCGGCAATACCGATCTGACGCCCGGTGCCGGATTGGCCAGTTTACCGCCCAGCAGAGGCTCCATAATAATGATCCCCAGGTCCTTAGCTGCCGCTTCCTCCACCCCCTGAAGGGTAGCCTGGTTGTTCACATCGATATAATTCATCTGGATCTGGCAGAAGTCCCAGTGATCATAACCGTTCAGGATATTCCGGAAGGCGGTATAGTCATCATGGAACGAAAAGCCCATATGACGGATTTTTCCCGCGGCCCGGGCCTGTTCCATCTTATCCAGGAGTTTCAGCTTCAGGACCTTTTCATTCCATTCCTTCCAGTTGATGGCGTGGAGCAAGTAGCAGTCGATATGATCGGTCTGGAGCCGGGAAAGCTGCTCATCCAGTATCGTATCAAATTGCTCGGCCGATTCCAGGGAGTAAACAGGGGATTTCGTCGCCAGCAGCACTTTCTCCCGGTATCCGTCCCGCAGCGCTTTTCCTACCAGGCTCTCGCTTTCCCCGTTATGATAAAAGTAAGCGGTATCCACATAGTTGACGCCGCTGTCGATAGCGGACCGAAGCATGTGGATAGCCTCATCCTCACGAATTTTACCGTCCTGTGTAGGGAACCGCATACAGCCGAACCCGAGCGCCGACACCGACTCCCCGGTTTTCCCAAAGGACCTGTACTGCATCCTTCCTCCGACCTTTCCTTCTTGTTTTGTGTCCAGTATAACATGGAAGCGGTTCCCAGGCAACCATTTCTTTACTGTACAAGGCCACTCCATGCGGCAGTATTCCCATAAGGCTGTATCTCCCACAAGGCAAAACAGCGGCAGCCGGGCATCCTTTATTCCAAACGGCTGAAGTGGGATTCTGTTCCTGCCCTGAGGCCTTCCTGAGGGACAGGGAGCCATTTTCTCTGCCGTCAGACGTTTTGCATCGGACAGCCCAACGACGTATCGGTACGGCTGACCGTGAAGCCATGCTTCCGTCTTGACAATGCCTTCTTTCCCGCAGTACACTGTATCTTGGCAGCTGGTTCCCGGCGGCCTACATTGGTTAAAAAGGATTGGTTCTGGTGGACAGCCTCCTTCAGCGTAAACCTACCCATGAAACCTTACGAATCGGCGTTCTGCTGGCGGTCACCGGCGGTTTCCTGGACGCGTATACCTATTTATCCCGGGGCGGTGTGTTCGCCAACGCCCAGACCGGCAATATCGTCCTGTTGTGCCTGTCCGCCGCTCAAGGAGAGTGGCTCCGGATGCTGTACTACTGTATCCCCATCCTGGCGTTCTTTTTGGGTGTTTTGGCCACCGAGGCCCTGAAGCATCACAGCTCTCGCTCACGCTTTGCCAGATGGGAGCATATGGTGATCCTCATGGAACTCCTCCTGCTGCTGATTATCGGTTTCCTTCCTGCTTCGGTTCCCAACGCCATCGTCAATGTCACAGTGTCTTTTATCTGTTCCATTCAGGTCAACAGCTTCCGGAAAATACACGATATCTCTTACGCTTCCACCATGTGTACCGGCAACCTCCGCTCCGCGGCGGAAAACTGTTTCTTGTTTGCCGCCAATCGGGACATCGCTGCCGGGAAACGATTCGGGCGCTATGCCCTGATTATCCTTGCCTTTTGTTGCGGAGCGGTTATTGGCGCGCTGCTGACCGGCTGGCTGGGCGGGAAAGCTGTATGGTTTTGTTGCCTTGTGCTGGCCGTGGTATGGGGGATGTTGCTGCTAAGGCCATAAAGCGGAAAACCGCTGCTTGATAATTCCTTCGATCATTGATATAACGACAGCGCACAATATACAAAGTACCATCTCCCTGTTTCAGCAGGGAATTCCTTTGCTCCTGCTGTTTTATGCTGATACTGGCGGCCGCGCAAGGACAATCGATCTGTCCCTTATGTCTGCCGTGTTCTAAAGGGCAGGCGATGCCCTTCATAGCCTGTGGAAACCGATCGTGCTTTCTCGCACCGGAAATCCATTAATAGGTCTGTTCCCTAGGCTTTCTTGGTGTAATCTCATCAATGGCATATCGTTAAACAGGTAGCGGGACCAGGTTCAGCGTCTGTCCCTGGTCCCGCAAGGGCTAAATATCTAATGTACGACTGGCCGTGCGGACATCCTGTAGGATGCCTGCACGGCCAGATACCCATTTTAGGAGACAGATATGGTAATGCCCTTTGCCGCCTGCTACACCCTCCTCCCCTTTCAACCATTTGGCTGATGCGGGGAAGGCCCTATGTTTATAAGCGTCTCTCGCCATATACCCTACCGCGGTACAGGCGGACAGGCAAGTTGCTGACCGGTTTGGCCTGCGGGCCGCAGCTTCGTCAGCCGCTTGAGGCGGGGTATAAGCTAATCATGGGCATTCCCGGACGGTATGCTCCCATTTTTCATGAATATACTTCTGCCCCAGTTTCAGCATACGCGTTTCCGGGTCTCTTTCACCGTATTCAAAAGGATCATTGGTCTCCTTGAGCCATCTTTGCAGCAAAGCTTCCATCTGCTCCTGGATGTCTCTATATTCCGCTTTCCCATAGAGGTTCTTCATTTCATAAGGATCCTTGACCACATCGAAAAGCATGGGGTCTACCTCATTCTGATACCAACGGGCATACACATACCGTTCCGTTCGCACACCACGCCAAAAGCCCAGCCATTTGCTCCGGTCAGGCCATCCCGGGCCCAGAATCTGAAGATATACCGAATCGGAAAGGGTTCCGTCTCCTCCCAGCGGCACAAAAGACAGATCCCGTCCCGCAAGGCCTTCCGGAATATCCACCTGACACATGCCTAGTAATGTCGGCATAACATCCACACTGCTGAGCAGTGCTCCCGTCCTCGTGCCAGCCTGGATATGCCCCGGCCAGCGCATAATAAACGGCACATGGATGGACTCATTGAAAGGTGTGGCTTTAGACCCTCGCTTGGTATGGTGCAGCCAGTAATCGAACGGTTTCCCATACCCATGAGCCCCTAAGTGATCCCCGTGGTCAGAGGTAAAGCAGACTATCGTATCCTCCGTCAGCCCCTTTTCCTCCAAGGCTTTCATCAACCGCCCGAATTGATCGTCCAAGCCGGTAATATTCCCATAGTACAATGCTGTCTCATGGCGTTCCCAGGCCTCCAGTTGTTTAGGCGTATTGGGAGAAATGGTCAATTCTTCCTCCTTATAGATGGCATATTCCTTGGGAAACGCTTCATATGGCCAATGAGGGGGCAGCCAGCTCATCATGAGGAAAAAGGGATCGTCTGGGCGCTCCTGCTGATGCTTGGTTATAAAATCAATGGCCAGATCGGTTTCCATTGAAGGATGCCAGTCGCGCATCTCAAAAGGCCCTGACTCATTGTAATGATAAGAGCCATGAAAAGCATCCCCGTTTGTATTGTACGCGGCCATCACATCAAAACCGTACCGTTTTTCGGGCGGGTAGGGTCCATATCCCAGATGCCATTTTCCAACATAAGCGGTGTGGTATCCCGCTTGGCCTAAAACGCCAGGGAGGGTAGGTATATCGTGGCGGAGTTCATATTCATTGCAGACCACACCGTTTTGATGGGAATACAGCCCGGACAAAACTTGAGCCCGGTAAGGGGAACAGATCGGGCAGGAAGAAAAACATTGGTCGAAAATCATACCCTCTTTTCCCAACTGGTCAAAGTTGGGCGTATGGACATCCTTGTTTCCGCTGCATCCCATAGCGCTGTAACGCATCTGGTCCGCAAAAACATATACGATATTGGGCCTTTTCGTTTTCGATGTCATCCTTTCCCTCTAATGTCAACTTGGTTGACGAATAGAATGGCAACACCAAGACAGAGCATAGGGAGATCCATGCTCTGGGTGGTTCCTATACCCAGTTGCCGCCAAGCGCCGCGTATCTTTCACAATAAAACCGCGACCGCCATGTTATGGGAAGCGTGCACCCAAAAATCCGCCGAATTTCTGTCCAGTAAGCATCCCCGCCGTATAGAAAGGCCATTATGGATGCGACAACTTTTTACGGCTGGGGATCAGCGGGATCCTGATCATCGTTTTGCCGGGCCTCATGGATATCCGTGGGAGGTGCCGGCGGAGTACCCTTTCCCTTTTTGCTCACCATGGTCAACACCACTACTGCCACCAGCGCCGCCAGGCCAATCCCCATCAGGATATACGGCACCGGTGAAGTCTGTTCCCCTGTGGCGGGGGAAGCGGCAGAAGCCGGCAAGGCACCCATGAGAGCAAGCGCGGCGGAAAACCATATCTTTTTCAGCATAACGAAATCCTTTCTACATAAAAACAGAACCAAAAGGCATGGCATTGGAGCTGTTCCCTTTGGTCAATAATACCGTTTCCCTATATTATGGATGATATTGTAAACCTAAATTGGTTAAATTGCAACAGTTTTTTACCACATAAATTGGGGGCTTGCGAAAAAAAAACGGAACAGGTAAAATAAAAGATATGTATACGGGAATACCGTTTCCCAGAAAGGACGTTGACCAATGCATAACGATTATGAAACCCCCTTGTCCTCCCGCTACGCCAGCCGGGAAATGCTGTATCTGTTCTCTCCGGACCACAAATTCCGCACCTGGCGGAAACTGTGGATCGC
>CALWMQ010000160.1 GCA_944382025.1 uncultured Clostridia bacterium
AAATGTCCTGTGACGGCAGCAGAGAAAGTGGGGATAATTTACGAGAGTACGGGGTTTTCAGGAAAAGGTCCTCTCCCCCGCGGACGGGATGAACAAGGGATAGGGATTATTCCTGAGAGGGATCCGAAGGTTCGTCTGGCAGAGGGGCATCCTGATCAGTCAATTCGTCCTCAGTACCGGCTCCGGCATCACTGTCCCCTTCATCTTCGGGTTTAGCCAGTTCCTGATCGGGTTCCTCTTCTCTGGGGGTACGGACCAGGGAGACAATACGGGAACCATCCTCGACCCGCATAACCCGCACGCCCTTGGAGGGACGGCGGCACAGGCGGATTTCATCCACATGCATGCGGATAATGATGCCGTCGGAGGAAATCAGGATAATATCATCTTCCAGGTCTACCACCTTGATGGCGGCCACATCGCCGTAGTCCTCCACGTGGTAATTGGTCAGGCCCTTGCCGGCGCGGGACTGGATGCGGTAATCGGAGAGTTCGCTGAGCCGGCCGTAGCCGGTTTCGGTAACGGTCAGCAGCAGGCCGCCTTCCCGGCGGATGGACATACCGATGACCTCATCCCCTTCCGCCAGGGTAATGGCTTTCACGCCTCGGGCGGCACGACCGACCACACGGGCGTCGTTTTCATCGAAGCAGATAGCCATGCCTTTGCGGGTGCCAACGATCAGGCGCTGATAGCCGTCGGTCATCCGAACCCAGACCAATTCGTCGCCTTCGTCCAAGTCAATAGCGATCAGGCCGCTTTTCCGGGCGTTGGAGTAGGCATCCAGGCGGGTACGCTTGATAATGCCCCGGCGGGTAACCATACAAAGGTACTTATCCCCCCCGAACTCCGACACACGGATCATGGCGGTAATTTTCTCTTCGGGGGCCAAGGGCAGGAGATTGACGATATTCATACCTTTGGAGGTACGGCTGCCTTCGGGGATTTCATAGCATTTCAGCCGGTAAACCCGTCCCGCGGAGGTAAAGAACATGACGTAGTCGTGGCTGGAGCAGAGGAACATGGTTTCGGTCACATCCTCCTCCCGGGTGGTCATACCCATAATGCCGCGGCCGCCGCGGCGCTGGGACTTATACACATCCGCAGCCTGGCGCTTGATGTAACCCAGGCGGGTCATAGTCAGGACGCATTCCTCTTCGGGGATCAGGTCCTCTATATCCACCTCGCCGGAGACGGGAGAGATTTCGGTACGGCGCTCATCGCCGTACTTATCCCGCATTTTCAGACATTCGTCTTTCACGATGGCCTTGATTTTATGCTCATCGGCCAGGATCGCTTCCAGTTCAGCGATACGGGCATGGAGGGCGGCCAGTTCCTCCTCAATTTTCTGGCGTTCCAGGCCGGACAGGCGGCCCAGGGTCATTTTGACGATAGCGTCGGCCTGGACATCGTCGAACTGGAACCGGGACATCAGGTTTTCCTTAGCGGAGGGAATATCCTTAGAGGAACGGATGATGCTGATAACCTCATCGATGAAGTCCACGGCGACTTTCAGGGCTTCGAAGATATGGGCCCGTTCCCTGGCGCGGTTCAGGTCAAATAAGGTACGGCGGGTAATGACCTCCACCTGGTATTTGATGTACTCTTCCAGCATCTGCTTCAGGGTAAGGATTTTGGGCTCGCCGTTCACCAGAGCCAGCATGATAGCGCCGAAGGTGGTCTGCATCTGGGTATAAGCGTACAGTTGGTTGAGCACCACCTGGGGATTGGCGTCTTTTTTCAGGTCGATAACAATGCGCATGCCTTCCCGGGAGGAGTGGTCCACCACATCGTGGATTCCTTCCACACGTTTTTCGTCAGCCAGTTCAATAATGGATTTGACCAGGCTGAGTTTATTGACCTGGTAGGGAATTTCGGTAATCACGATGCGGAAGCGGTTACCGGCTTCCTCGATTTCGGTACGGGCGCGGACAACGATGCGGCCCCGGCCGGTAGCGTAAGCGGCGCGGATGCCGGCATAGCCCATAATGACACCGCCGGTAGGGAAATCAGGGCCTTTGATATGCTCCATGATTTCGGGCAGGCCTGCATCGGGGTCATCGATGAGCAGGCAGATAGCGTCCACCACCTCGCACAGGTTGTGTGAGGGGATATTGGTAGCCATGCCGACGGCGATACCGGAGGAGCCGTTAACCAGCAGGTCCGGGAAGCGGGACGGAAGGACCACCGGTTCTTTCAGGCGGTCATCGTAGTTAGAGGTAAAGTCCACCGTATCCTTATCGATATCGGCCAGCATATCCATGGCCATTTTGCTCATACGGGCCTCGGTATACCGATAGGCGGCGGCGGGATGGCCGTCGATGGAACCGAAATTGCCGTGGCCGTCGACAAGAGGGTAACGGAGGGAGAAATCCTGCGCCATACGGACCATGGCGTCATACACGGAAGCGTCGCCGTGGGGATGATAGCGGCCCAAAACGGCACCCACGGTATCAGCGCATTTGCGGTACGCCTTGTCGGGGGTGAGGTTATTCTCGTGCATGGTGTAGAGGATGCGCCGGTGTACGGGTTTCAGGCCGTCCCGCACATCCGGGAGGGCCCGGGACACGATAACCGACATAGAGTATTCCAGGAAGCTTTTTTTCATAATTTTTTCCAAGTTGACGGTAGTCAGCTTGGATTGAGGGGTATTTTGTTCATCCATCAGAAGATTCCTCCCTTATGCGGCGGCGCGTACAGGGCGCCGGCTTGTGGTTACCCGGGGAAGACTGCCTCCCCGAAAAGAAATCGAACGGCCAGCCGGGCCGGGTTATAGAAGCGTCGGGCCGGGAAAGGGTATAGGTTCCCATCCCGGGTGTTTTCACAGATCGTGGAACAGCCATTTCAATTTTTCGGGATCCTCGGCGTTTTCCCAGGGAACAAACAGGGTTTCGCAGGGCATTTCCACCGTTACGCCGTTGGCGGAAGGCAGGGCGCGGATACGTTCCTTATGTACAAAGGTGGTGAAGCCGTTGCGGCGGATCGCCAGGCCGTCCCTGGTAAAGGCAAGATCCCGTGGAGACGTTTTATCCTGTTTTTTGGCGGCCCGGGCGCCGGGCAGGAGCAGCAGCATCGCCGCTAACAGCCCAACCACCAGGTAAGCGGCGAAAAAGGCCAGCACATCCAGCAGGAACCAGTTGGAGAGGATCCAATACTGGGCGGTAGCGGTGGCCAGCACCAGGAGCATAGGCAGCAGCTGTGGGAGCAGGGACACCAGACCTTTTATACGGCGGCGCTGTTCCGTTTTTACGCCGGCGGCGGCCCGGGCGCGGGACACCAGTTGATCGTCATTGTTCAGGCTGGGAATTGGCAGGGGCTCCCGGAGGCAGGCCATAACCGGACGCTTGATCCGAACTACCGAAGGATGGATATTCCGGCGCAGATGTTCCCGAATCAGGGCGGCGTCATAAGGGGTGAGGTCAGCGCCTCTCCAGCACACGAAATCCCCATCCACAAACAGGGCTATCAGTTCAGCGGTTTCCACATAGGCGGTAACCCGGCTGTAGGGGACCAGGGTGGAACCGCGAGCGGTAGTAACCACCACCCGGTCGCCGTAGAATTCGGAAACGCTAACCGGTGCGGGGGAATATGGATTATAGCACCGTTCAGCGTATTCGGCCTCGCAGCGCCGGCCCAGGCGGGAACTGTAAAGCAGGAGGTCGACCAGAAGGACGAGGACGCACCCGCCTACCAGGATCAGGGTAGCCGCCAGGATATCCTTACCGGGGCTGGAGGTGGAGGCGGCCAGCGCCATCCATCCGAAGAGGAGGGTAAGCAGGGCAAACAGAAGACCCAGCATTCTGCCTCCGCCGGCGGTAACCCGGCGCAGGTTGGTGTATTCCTGAAGAAGGGGATCCCGGCCGGATACCAGGATCTGGAGTTTGGAAGGATCCTGAGGCTGGTTATCGGGGGGTAAGGGAGAAGCCCAGCTGCCGGAGGCGGCCCCAAAAGGAGCTGCAAATCCGGGAGGGGCATACCCTGTCCCGCGGGAATAAGGGTACCCTTGAGAATAAGGGAACTGGCTGAGAAATCCGGATCCGGCAGCGGGAGAAGCGGTCCCGGGATTTTGGAAAGGTGAGCCGGGCGGGGGAACCGGAGGCGGGGCGTAAAAGGGGGCTCCCCCATAACCTGGAGGGATTTGCCCGTTTGCCGGATAAGGAGGCTGTCCGGGGACAGGGCTTACCGGGGGATACTGGGCATGGCTGGCAGCCTCATCCCAGACAGGGGGGATTTCCCGGGGAATCGGGGATTCGTGGGCAGCGGGTATATTTTCAGGCGTTCCCGTTTCTGGCCTGTCCATGCCGGGCAGGTTCTCTCTGTCGGGGAGATTCTCCATGGTATTCAGTCCTTTCTGTTCTCCGGTTTTTTCCTTTTAGGCGGCATATGGCGGTCCACCAGATCCCGGATGTGTTCCATATCCGGAATACAGCGTTTAGGGATAGTCAAAAACAGGGTATGAGCATAAAAATCCACTGTATCCCTGCGTTCCACGGCCCGGGAGACCATAGCCCAGGGCAGCTGGATTTCCTTACCGATTTCAGCGGTGTTTCTCACCAGCACGCCTACAGGAGAAAATTCCGCCTGCATCCGTGGGGGCTGGCCGCCGGCCAGATCCATGGTATGTTTTGCCCGGTTCCGGTTTCCGAAAAAGCTGAAGAGGAATATGCCGGCCATCAGGGCGACAAATACCAGAAGGGCGGGGATTTCCAGAAACAGGTCTGAGAACAGGGCTAAAAAGAAGGCTAAGAAAGCGGTATTGGGAAGATTTTTGGTAAATCCGTCCACGATAGAACTGGTAATCATGCGGATAAATTCCTGAGGAGTGTAATCCAGGAAGAGGGTCAATTCAGGTTCCGGAGGCTGGGGGCGTTCCAGATTGGGCAGAGGCAGCCGCTGGGAAGCGGCCGGTATAAGGCGGCCAAGGAGTTTTTGCCTGGCCACGGGCACCCGGTTCAGGGCCATCCCGCGCACAAAATCCGCGTCATCCGGGGTAAGGCACCGGGCAGGAATGACAATAGAGCGGCTGGGGCCGCCAAAAACCAGCATATCCGGTGCTTCAATGTAGAGGGCGCACTGGTCGTAGGGGATCAGGGTTTCCGCGGTAGAGGTAACCTTACGGATCCCCAAAGGCTCCGCCGTCACCATACCGGAGAAAGACTGGCCGGTGAGGACTGCCCGGTTGTAGAGTTCCTGGGCGCGTTGGCGCATGGTGCGGGGCACAATCACAAAAAGGTAAACCTCCATCACAGCCAGCAGCAGGGTCATGGCCAGAAAGGACCAGTTGAGGGTACCGTTATGCCGCAGGTCGAAAGCGATAATCAGCAGGCAGAACACCATTAAAACGGCGGTAGAAACCATCTGCAGTCCACGGAACCGGTAACCGGTAGTTGACCGTGACACCAGATCCTGAAAGCGGCAGAATTCCTCTTTTGTCAGGTCGGCGGGAAACGCCACGGAAACAGGGTTCTGGCGGGAAGAAGAATGATCGAGGTCCATGGCGGCCTCCTTTCCCCGGCAAAAGCCGGTCAAACAGATAAGTTGGTATGGAGATGATTCAGGAACGCCAAATCCTCTTCTTTCAGCAGGCGTTTAGGCAGGATAATCTGTATTTCCCTGCCGAAGGAAAGGCTGATCAGGGAAGGGGTTTCATTCCAGCGGGTAACCAGGTTCAAAGGGATACGGCCTTCCAGCCCGGCGGTACGGATTTCCACATCATCCCGGGTAAACACATAGGTTCCCGCCATATGGAGTTCCGGTTTCTCTTCAAAGTTCCGGGCGGCGGCGGCCCTGTCCAGCATGGGAGCGAACAGGCCGTCATAACACAGAAGGAAAGCGCCCACCAATACCAATCCCAGGGCGGAGGGCATGGCCAGGGAAATAAAGCTCCCGAAAAACACGCCTGCCAGACCCAGGATACAGAGCAGGGCGCCGCCGCAGGTCAGCAGGGGGACATGTCCCTGGCGCTGCTGGCGGCGGAGCTGGGCGGAGTATTGGATATAGTCCTCTTTGATCAGCAGCACGCTTAATGATAAAGCGGGCTGGGGGGTATTGACCTGTTCCATGGAAATCGGATCCTTTCCCGATAGGTAAAAAGGGGGAACACACGGCGGGGGCCGGAGGGTTTCCCCTAATTTTCAGTATAATCCGGCGGTTAAACGGGTAACGGGGCGATGGAGCCGCCGGGAGGGTAACCGCAATTTTTGTTTCAGGCCAGCCAGGATTTCATAACCCGGCGGTTGCGGATAAAGGTCAGCCGCATTTGTTCCAGGACAGCCTCCCGGGAATTGTCGGGCAGGCAGCGTTTAGGCAGGATCAGCATACGATCCCGGTCCTTGATAAATACCAGCAAGTCTGGGGTTTCCACCAATTCGGCCATGAGGGCGTACTGATCGGTCAGGGTCATCACCGGTGTTTCGGTGACGATATTGTCGGCGTAAAGGGCCATATGGGAGGGGCACATTAAGGCGTTATAGGAAGCGAAATCCAACCGTGCCTGGCGGCGGAGGGCTTGAGGCTCCGCCCACAGGAATACCAGAAGGATCAAGGGACAGGCGGCAATAAGGATCAGGGGGAGTATCCAGGGGATACCGTACCCACCGAACCAGGTAATGGAAGCCACGCCCAGGATCAGGAGGGCACCGGCGGTCATTATAGCGGCAGGAATTCCCCGGAGAGATCCGGTACGCCTGGCGGCCAGAAGGGCGGCGGTTACGTATTCTTCTTGTGAGATGGAGACCTGGCAGATGGTTTTAGGCGGCACTTCGTACGCCATAAGGGAAACCCCTCCTTTCACCCGTCCGGAGGCGGGAGCAAAATATGGAGAAAGCATCAACCAATCATATTGAAGATTAGCCTTTGATATGGGAATGGCGGGGATCTTTGCCGGAGGGAGTGAAACCGGTTTTTTCCTGCAGGAATTTGCGGCAGTCCTCAGGCAAAGCCCTGAATGGCAGTGGGAAAAGCTGAGCGCCGTAGCGGAGCACCCACATATTTTGTGTCAGGATAACGTCTTCCGAACCAAAGAGAAACAGGGTGTCATCGGCACCGAAAGCGAACCCCTGGTGAAAGACCCGTACCCGGTTAGGGGAGCGGTTTTGGGCCTGGGAGACGGCGGCGCGACGGTACCGGAGTTCAGGCACAGCCCAGATAGCGGCGATAAGGGCCAGGGAAGCGACACCCAGGAACAGGGGCATCCCCTCCCCCATTCCGTCCAGGAAAAAAGCGGACAGGCAATATACCGCCATAACCCCCAGGATCACCGTTTCCACAACGGTACCGGTTTTGCCTATGCGGCGGATATCCCCCGCTTTAGCGCAGCGGTAGATTTCGTCCTGGGTCAGGATATAGGTAAGATCCCAGAGGGGATCGGCAGATTTTTCCGGTTCCACGGGCATAGCTCCTTATCAGATATCCAGATTATCTACATACCGGGCGTTTTTCTCAATGAATTCCTTTCTGGGCTCCACCTTATCCCCCATGAGGATCGTAAAGGCCTCATCAGCGGCAGCGGCGTCTTCCAGTTCCACCTGGAGCATGGTACGGAAGGCAGGATCCATGGTCGTTTCCCAAAGCTGTTCGGGGTCCATTTCACCAAGGCCCTTATAGCGCTGGATATCGGCATTACCGCCCAGTTCAGCGATATATTTATCTCTTTCCTCATCGGAGAAGGCATAGCGGAGCTGTTTTCCTTTGCTGACCTTGAAGAGGGGTGGCTGAGCGATGTAAACATGGCCTTCCTCCACCAGGGGGCGCATATAGCGGAAGAAGAAGGTCAGCAGCAGGGTACGGATATGGGCGCCGTCCACATCGGCATCGGCCATAATGATGACCTTGCCGTAGCGGAGTTTGGAGAGATCGAACTCATCGCCGATGCCGCAGCCCAGGGCGACAACGATAGGGATGAGCTTTTCATTGCCGTACACCTTATCCAAGCGGGCTTTTTCCACGTTGAGCATTTTACCCCACAGGGGAAGGATAGCCTGGAAATTCCGGTCCCGTCCCTGGATAGCGGAGCCGCCTGCGGAATCACCCTCGACGATGTAGAGTTCGGTTCGATCGGCATCGCTCCAGATGCAGTCGGCCAGCTTTTCCGGCATCCGGGTATTGGCCAGACCGCTTTTTTTCCTGGCCAATTCCCGTGCCCGCTGAGCAGCCTCCCGAACCCGGGCGGCGTTAATGGATTTTTCCAGGATAGCCTTGGCTACAGGGGGGTTTTCTTCCAGATAGGGGGCCAATTTCTCGTTGAGCAGGGTATTGACCAGGGTACCGATGGCTGTATTGCCCAGCTTAGCCTTTGTCTGGCTTTCGAATTGGGCGTCAGTGAGTTTAACGCTGATGACAGCGGTCATACCTTCCCGCACGTCGTCGCCTTTCAGGTTGCTGTCGGCATCCTTCAGCAGTCCATGGCGGCGGGCGTAGTCATTAAAAATACGGGTTACGCCGGTTTTGAAGGCGTTTTCATGGGTACCGCCGTCAATGGTATGCATGTTATTGGCGAAGGAGATAATATTTTCATTGTAGCTGTCGTTGTATTGGAAGGCGACTTCAGCGATGGAATCCCCATCGGCAATAGCCAGATGGACCACGTTTTCATGGAGAACCTGGTACCCGCGGGTTTTGTTCATGTATTCCACGAAAGAGGAGATACCGCCTTCATAGCAATAAGTTTGCTCAATAATGTTCTCGGGGTCGCGGCGGTCAGCCAGGGAGATCCGGAGGCCGGCGTTGAGGAAAGCCTGTTCCCGCAGGCGTTTTTGGAGGACCTCCAGTTCATATTCGGTCGTTTCGGTAAAGATGGTGGGGTCCGCCTTGAATCGGATTAAGGTGCCGTCGTGATCGGAGGAGCCAATGACAGTTAAGTCAGAAACGGTCACGACACGTTGGAAGCGTTGAGCGTATACCTTTCCTTCCCGGGAAATTTCGACTTCCAGCCATTCAGAGAGGGCGTTCACCACAGACGAGCCAACGCCATGGAGACCACCGGCCACTTTATATCCGCCACCGCCGAACTTACCGCCGGCATGGAGGACCGTAAGGACCACGGTAACGGCGGGGAGGCCTAATTTTTCATTGATGCCCACGGGGATACCGCGGCCGTTATCGCGGACAGAGATGACGTTATCGGGGAGGATTTCCACCTCGATATGGGTACAGAAGCCAGCCAGGGCCTCATCGATGGAGTTGTCAACGATCTCATAAACCAGGTGATGCAGGCCACGGGGACCGGTGGACCCGATATACATACCGGGGCGTTTACGCACGGCCTCCAGGCCTTCCAGCACCTGGATCTGACTTTCGTCATAGGCGTCGGCGCTTTCATCCACCCGAGTGATCTCATTTTCGGTGACTTGATCCAATTCCATTTCGGTACTCACGGAAATTCTCCTTCCATTCGCTTATGGTCAACGCTTGTTTGAATCCGGCGGTCAGAGGGGGTTTACATTGGCCAGATCATCAATGAAACCAGATCTCTTCAGCAGGGTAGAAGAAGAGATCTGGGAAATATATACAGTTTCGGTGCCATCCTGGTCCACACACACCACGAAGGATTTGGGCAATTCCAGGGTAACATTGAAAACGCGGCCGCCTTTTTCGGCGTCGGCAAGGAACTGGCGGGTATTTTTAGAGATGGTAGCGTTTTCCATATCGAAGATACCCACGATATCCTGGAGGCGTACCACCGTATCCTGGCCCAGATGCAGATACATAAAATCCACCTTTCCTTTCAGAGAAAACGACCGGCCCCGGACTGGAAATTGTGATAGGCGCGGCGGGTAAGACAGTGTATTATTGAGGGATGGGGACAAGATAAGGGGCTGATGGAAAAGTCCCGATATATTGAGGCCCCATCATATCAACCTGCCCTGTTTCATGTGAAACTCCCGGCCGCCGGCCAACCGGCGCAGGGCATCGGGGTCGCAGCAGGTGACAAACACCTGCCAGTCGCCGATATGGTTCAGGATATAATCCTGTCTGGACTGGTCAAGTTCGCTCATCACGTCATCCAGCAAAGCCACGGGCTGTTCGCCGGTCACCTCCCGCAGGAGGGTAGCCTCCGCCATTTTCAATGCCAGGACAGCGCTTCTCTGCTGACCCTGGGAACCAAACATCCGGGCGGAAAGTCCCGCAATAGAAACCTTCATATCCTCCCGGTGGGGACCGATGGTAGTAAAGCCGGCAGCCAAATCGGCATCCCGGGCATCCCGGATGGCTCGATAAAGCAGGGAAGCGATTTGAGAAGCCGGCATCTCCTCTCCTACCGGCTCAGGCAGGACCGATTGGTAATCCAGAACCAGCTCTTCCCTGCCGCCGGATAATCCCCTGTAAATTTCGGCGGCCGCGGGACCCAATTTCGAGATATATCTCAAGCGGGCCTGGATCAGGCGGCAGCCGGACTGTGCCAGCCGCTGGTCCCACACATCCAGCAGTTCCCCAGTGCCTGATGTATCCCGGCAGGACCGGAGATTTTTCAGCAAGGTATTCCGCTGGGCCAGGGCACGGTTGTATTCGGCCAGGCTTTTGAGATAACCGGGGCGCAGCTGGCAATAGGCGGCATCCAGGAACCTGCGTCTTTCCTCAGGGCCGCCTTTTACCAGGGTCAGGTGGGCGGGAGAAAAGACGATACCGCAGAAGCGGCCGGCCAGTTGTGAGGCGCTGTTGAGAGGAATGCCGTTGAGGGAAGCGGAACGATGGCTGCGGATAGAGAGTGAAGCCTGTTGATCCCGATCCTGGGCGTTGAAATCCATGATCAGGGAACTTTCGGTTTCCCCGAAGGCCACCAGCTCGCTGTCCCGGGAACCCCGGAAACTTTTCCCCCCGGTAAACAGCCAAATAGCCTCCAGCAGATTGGTTTTACCCTGAGCGTTTTCGCCCCAGATCACGTTAACCCTGGGGCCGGGTTCCAGTACGATTGGGGACAGGTTGCGGTAATTGGCTAATTGCAGACGGTTAACCCGCATACCGTTTCCTCCTTGCGGCGGGGGGGATCAATGGGACGGCCCCTCCACCTCCAAAATCGTTTCCCCGGCCTGTATCCGGTCACCGGGGCGGATTTTCCTGCCCCGCTGGGAACAGGGTTCCCCATTAACCAGAATTTGCCCCTGCTGGACCATTATTTTAGCATGGCCGCCGGTTTCAGCCAGTCCCGCCAGCTTCAGAAGGGCGTCCAAACGGATGAACTCAGTGTGGATAGCGATCATTTTCATCTTCATTTACCCAAAGGTGGGCGGCTTATTTTTTCAGCCGCACCGGCAGCACCAGGAACAAGAAATTTTCCCCGGTGACAGGCAATATTTTCATTGGCGACAGAGGGCCGTTCAGCTCAATGCGCACCTCATCGGTTTCGGAATTTTTCAGGGCGTCCAGCAAGAAGCGGCTGTTAAAACCCATTTCCTCTTCATTCCCCTCGATTTTAGCGCCGATGACATCGCTGGCGCTGCCCAGGGGGGTAGTACAGGAAACATGGATACGGTTATCCTGGAACCGGCAGATTAAAGGGGATTTCATCCGGTCATTGATCACCAGGGAGGTACGGTCAACGGCTTCCACCAGAGTGCGGGTTCCCACATGGATGGTAGTGGAAGTCTGCTGAGGGATAGCCTTTTCATAGGGGAGGAATTCCCCGTCCAGGAGTCTGGAGATAACGGCGTACCCGTCGATTTCCATCACAATATGGCGGCGGCCGGCTACCAGGGAAGCGGGGGTATCCTCATCAGACAGGAGCTTAAGGATTTCGCTGAGGGTTTTTCCGGGGACCACGAACTGCATTTCCTCGGTATTTTTAATTTCCTCGCACCGCATAGCCAGCCGGGAACCATCCACGGCGACCAGCCGGAGCTGATTTTGGCCCAATTCGAATTTGACGCCGGTATGTACCGGCCGGGCATCGGTCTGGGCAACAGCGAATAACGTTTGCCGAATCATGCTTTTCAGCAGATTCTGGGGCACGGAAAAGCTGACGCCGTCGCTTACCGAAGGGAGTTCAGGATATTCCCCCGCGCTGATCCCCATAATAGAAAATTCGGTCAACCCGCTGCGAAGGAGGGTATTATATTTATCATCGCTGGAGATCACAACCTCATCCCCAGGCATTTTCCGTACAATATCGCCGAACAGTTTGGCGGTAAGGACGATTTCGCCGGGTTCGGTGACCTGAGCCTCAATGGTGGTGGTAATTCCCATATCCAGGTCATAGCCAGCCAGGAATAAGGAACTGCCTGAAGCCTTGAGGAGGATGCCTTCCAGCGCCGGGAGGGTAGATTTTCCGGACACGCCTCGTTGGACGTTGCTGACGGCGTCGATCAGGGCTTGTCTGTCACAGAGGATATGCATATGATCAGTCCTTTCTGAAAAAAGTTGCGGGAAGGAGGTCTAAAACATTTTTTCCCGCATAATCTATTGTGAGGGAGACTATGGAAAACTTTCTATAACATAAAAAATATATTTTTTTGTAGCCGTAGTAGTAGAGGCGGTGGAAACGGTGGAAACCGCCTTTTTTTGGCTTTATACCAGGAAAAAGAAGGAAAGAATCTTGAGGAAAAGTGAGGGGCGAAAAAAGGGGAAAAGTGGAGGAAGGGCTCAAGATTCCACAGGGATGTGAAAAAAGGTGGGAGGAAAGTGAAAAAAAAGTGAAAAATTGGCGTTGAAAAAAATTTTTTTAAACAGGACTAAACAGGGATTCCACTGGGGATTCACAATACTCCCGGTTGAAAACGGTACCTTTTTTAAAAAAGAGGGGTATAAAAGCCTGTGGGGAAAAGAAAAAGAAACAAGGAATATAAAAGCGGAGGGCAGGATAAGATTACTTATTTTTAATATTTTTGATCATATCCTGAACCTGTGCCTTAAAGGTAGGGTCTTTTCCCATGCGTTCCTCCACCTTTTGGATGGCGTACACCACGGTAGAATGATCCCTGGTACCGAATTCCTGGCCGATGGCTTTCATAGGCAGGTTGGTAATATCGCGGACCACATACTCGGCCATTTGCCTGGCCTGGGAAATAGGAGCGGACCGTTTATTGGAGCGGATATCGTCTGGGGAAACGTTCATGGTACGGGCGACTTCGTTGATAATCCGCTCAACGGTAACGGGGATAGGCTGGCTGTCGTTGCGGATATTGCGGATAGCGGCTTGGGCGGTGAGGAGGGAGGGTTGATCCCCTTCCAGAATGCACTGGGCCTGCATATGACGGACGGCGCCTTCCAGCTGGCGGACATTATTTTTCAGCTGGGTAGCGATATATTCGCAAATATCGTCGGAGATATTCAGATCCAGAAGCTGAGCCTTGCGTTTGACAATAGCGATACGAGTTTCCAGATCGGGGGCGGAGACATCGGCCAGCAGACCCATTTCGAATCGGGTACGCAGGCGTTCTTCCAGGCTGGAAATTTCTTTCGGGGGACGGTCGGAGGTAAGGACAATCTGCTTATTTGCCTGATGGAGGGCATCGAAGGTATGGAAGAATTCCTCCTGGGTACTCTGTTTACCGGCGATAAATTGGATATCGTCGATAAGAAGGACATCAGCCTGTCTGTATTTGGTACGGAAATCCATAGGGGAGTTATTTTTGAGGGATTCGATCAGCTCATTGGTCATATATTCGCCTTTGGTGTAAAGGATTTTCATATCGGGGTTATTTTTTTTAATTTCATTGCAGATGGCGTAGAGAAGGTGGGTTTTGCCCAAACCGGAGTCACCGTATATAAATAAAGGGTTATAATAGCCGGCGGGTTTGCTGGCGACAGCCTGAGCGGCGGCGTGGGCGAATTTATTGGAGGGCCCGACGACGAAATTTTCGAAAGAGTATTCATAGTCGGAGGATTTCTGGCCAAAGAGATTACCGGGATCAGGGGATTGTTCCTGGGGAATAGGGTCTGGAGAGGGATCGGCATCCTCGCCGGAGAGGATTTTGAGGCCCAAGGGGATTCCCAGGACCTGTTGGAAGGCGTCCTGGAGTTTCAGGGAATAATGTTCGGTAATAATTTTGCGCTGGAAATTGGTATGTACGAATACCACCACCTTGCCATCCTCAATGGTGCGGGGTTCGATACAGGTGATCCAGACATTAAAGGCGACTTCGCTGATATCATTTTGCTCGTGGAGATACTGGAGGATGCCAGACCAAGCTTCTTTGATGGTTTCCATGACGTTACCAAAACTCCTTCGTGGATCCGGACAGCGCCGGTTTATATGAAATCCCGCCCAAGTGAAGACGCCGGGCGCAAGATACAGGCGTACATAATATTGTAGCATAATTTCAAGGCTTTTACAACGGCATAAAGGACAAATTTTTCAGGAGATAGAGAAGTATTCCCAGGGGTAAAAGGGGCAAAACGGGGTATTTAAAGCCAAAACAGAAGGAATAGGAGAAGAAAATAGGGGCAGCGGTGAAGGATAACCCAAAGATATAGGGGATGGAGAGAAAATGAAAACACAAAAGCTGAAAAAAACCGGGAAAACGCTGGTTTTTTCCGGATTCCGTATTGACTTTTTGTTTGAGGGTGTTATATAATAAACTCTCGCAAGGCGAAAGGAGGAATATCGCATGCTTCGTACGTATCAGCCGAAGAAACGGCATCGTAAAATGGAACATGGTTTCCGTAAGAGAATAGCAACTGCCAATGGCCGCAAGGTGCTGGCTCGCCGCCGGGCCAAGGGAAGAAACCGTCTCACCTATTAAAAAGGGCCACCATTGTGTGGCTTTTTTTTGTATGCGCTTTTTAGAACAGAGAAACGGGAGCCCGCTATGAAACTGGCCGCCATCAAAAGCAACAAGGATTTCCGCACCGCCTACTACCGGGGAAAGTCCCAGGTACATCCGGCCCTGGTGACCTATGCCCGGCGGAACCGGCTGAAACAAACAAGGATCGGGATCACTACCGGGAAGAAGCTGGGAACGGCGGTGGAGAGGAACCGGTGCCGCCGGGTAATCCGGGAAGCGTACCGGGGCTTGGCCAGCGAGGTGCCGGCGGGATGGGACCTGGTGTTTGTGGCCCGGGGGCGGACTTTGGCGGCCAAAAGTACGGAATTGAAGAAAATCATGGAGAAGCAGTTAAAGAAGGCAGGGGTACTTGTGGAATGAAACGGTTGCTTATCAGCCTGATCCGTTTCTATCAGCGGGCGATATCATCCCATACAGCGCCCGCGTGCCGGTTTATGCCCACCTGTTCGGCCTATGCCATCGAGGCGATTGAACGCTTCGGCGCGTTGAAGGGAACCGGTCTGGCCATATGGCGTGTGCTGCGCTGCAATCCCTGGGGCGGCCATGGATATGACCCTGTTCCGGAGAAAAAGACGAGAAAAAATAAAAAGAATCCCCGGCCGGAGGATGCCCATGGCCGGGCGAACGGAGGACATCCATGACCGCGATTTTTGATATTCTGGCCGTGCCTCTTGGCTGGCTGCTGCATTTTATTTATCAGTTTATCCCGAATTATTTTGTGGCGATTTTCCTGTTCACCCTTCTGGTGAGGATCATTACCTTTCCCCTGTCCCTGAAATCCCAGAAGACCCAGGCGGAACGGGCAAAGCTGGCTCCCCGCCTGGAGCGGATCCAGAAGAAATACAGCCAGGACAAGCAGAAGCTCCAGCAGAAAACCATGGAGCTGTATGAGAAGGAAAATGTCAGCATGACAGGCGGATGCCTTCCTATGCTGGTACAGTTTGTGGTTCTTTTCGGTATTATTTCGGTAATATATAAGCCGCTGACCCATTTACAGAATATTCCGGCGGCGGTGACCAATACGGCTATTGTCACGGTGACCAACCCGGTGGATGAGGAAGGAAAAGAGATTCCTACTGAAAATAAGATCACCAAGGCGGACGCGGCGGAAGGAAGCTATTACCGGGAACTGCGGATGCTGAAGGTGCTGGATGCCAATAAGGATGAGGTTATCGCGGCCATAGACGCCATGGATGCGGACGCGCGGAACAATATTTCCGGTGCCGAATACTATGAGCAGATGCAGACCATCCGGAAAAATTTTGATTTCTTTGGGCAGACCATGCTGGACAACCCATGGAACAGTGAAAAGGGGTTCAAGGGGATCAGCATCCTGTGGCTGATTCCCTTGATCTCCGGCCTGACAGCGCTGGCTTCCAGCCTGATCTCCATGCGTTTCATGAAAGTATCGGGCGGTCAGGACCAGCCGGGACAAGGCTGTTCCAATGTGATGATGATGGTATTGATGCCGGCCTTCTCCCTGTTCATCACCTTTACGGTTCCTGGAGGCGTAGGCATTTACTGGATTTGTTCCAATATTATCGCAGTGATCCAGACCATCGTGCTGAATATGATATATAATCCGGCGAAGATCCGCGCTCAGGCGGAACTGGAATATCAGGAACGGCGCCGGAAAAAAGCGGAAGATAAGAAGCGTCTGAAGGAAGCCCGGCTGCGGGAGGAACAGGAGCTCCGCCGGCAGGAAAAAGAAGAGGCGGAGGAAGCGGAGCGTAAACGGCAGGAGGCGTCCTCCAAGAAGCCGGTTGAGCCGACGAAAAATCCTAACAAGCTGAAAAAGAAGGCGGAAGGAAGCCTGCCGGCAGCCGCGGAGGAAAAGCCGGAAGCTGAGAGCGCCGGTGAAGCCGGTCAGGCAGGAAACACACAGGAGATAACGGAGCCGGAAAAAGAACCGGAGGCCGGGATAGAAAAAGAGGAAAAATAAAGGGCGTTATACGGCCTGAGTAAAGAAGGGACGGAGCAAAGTGCTGAAGGAAGCCATAAAAGAAGCGGCCACCCTGGAGGAAGCCAAAGAGCTGGCCGCCCGGGAGATCGGCGTAGGGACAGAAGTCGCCCAATTTGAGATTTTACAGATGCCCCAGAAGAAAACATTCGGCCTGTTTGGGGGATGTCCGGCAAGGGTAAGGGCCTATATAGAGATAACGCCGGCGACCAAAGCGGCGGATTACCTGAGAAGTGTGCTGGCGGGAATGGGCGCAGGGCAAGTGGCTATAGAGATAAAGGAAGACGAAAACGGGTGTGTGCTGAGCCTGACTGGTGAGGATCTTGGTTTTATCATCGGGCGGCGGGGCGAGAACCTGGACGCGCTGCAGTACCTTACAGGACTGGTAGCCAACCGGGTCGAGAATTCCTATTACCGGGTGACGATTAATATAGGGAACTACCGGGAAAAACGGGAAAAGACACTGGTAGAACTGGCAAAAAAGGTAGGGAACCAGGCGTCAAAGACGGGAAGGAAAACATCGCTGGAGCCCATGAACCCCTATGAGCGGCGGATAATCCATACAACGATCCAGGAAATCGAAGGAGCCACCTCCTGGAGCGTGGGGACCGAGCCTAACCGGCACGTAGTGGTAGGGCCTTCGGAGGATAACCCGATGAAGAACAAGGCGCCCAAGGAGAGCCGAGGCGGACAGCGATCCGGCGGCCGTGGGCGAAGCGGCGGAGGCCGTGGGAACGGACGCGGTTCCCGTGAGGACAGGAACGACCGGCCAACAGTAGCGGCGGAACGGCCTGCCCGTCCGGTAAGGGAATTTATACCACGGAGCAATCCTATGCCGGTAGCGGAGGATGTAACGCCTCCCGAAAAGACGATTTCGGAAAAAGAGGCCAGTGCTACTTTGTACGGCCGCATCGACTTGTAAACAAATCCCCTGCTGTGCTAAACAGTGGGGGATGTTTGCCGTGTGACATAGCGGCTTCAAATGCAGAGCTTGCCGGACAATGGGAGACTTTTCTGCGGCTTGGCAAAGTGCTGAAACAGGTGGGATTTTAGACGACGGCCGGAGGACACATCTTGGCAGAGGCCGCCGGTTATATAGTGTGTCTGAGAGATTCCGGGGTCAGAGGGCCTGTAAACAAGTTCGCTGTGGAAGGCGGAGCGCAGCGAAAGGGCAAACCGGGTTGCGTTGCATTCATACTTTGTGGGGTAAACCTCTTACAAATAAGGTTGATAAAAATGGAATGCTTATGATATAGTGGAGACAAATCAAGCGGCCGCCGATGCTGCAAGGGAGGTTTTTTATGCTTCAACGGGAACAGATCCATATCCGGGATCCTTTTGTACTGCTGTATGACAAGAAATATTATCTGTACGGCACTCGGGGAAAAGAATGTTGGGGGGACCACGCCGCAGGGTTGGACGTATATGTGAGCAGGGATTTACACAATTGGGAGGAGCCGAGCCAATGCTTTACCCCTCCGGCGGGCTTTTGGTCGGACCGGAATTTCTGGGCGCCGGAAGTTCACGTATACGAGGGGGAGCTGTATATGTTCGCCAGCTTTTATTCGGAGACCCGACGCAGAGGTACCCAAATTCTCAAGGCCGCGTCCCCTATGGGGCCCTTTCTGCCGATCTCCCAAGGACCAGCGACCCCGCCCCAATGGGAATGTCTGGACGGAACCCTGTATGTGGAACAGGATGGAACCCCTTATATGGTTTTTTGCCATGAATGGGTGCAATGTGGAGCTGGTGAAATCTGTGCGGTTGAGCTGACCAAGGATCTTAAAGATCCGGTCGGGGAGCCCCGGCTGCTGTTTCGGGCCGATGAGCCCTCCTGGGTTACCCCCTATCACGGGCCGGAAAGCTATGTCAGCGACGGTCCCTTTTTGTACCGGGCGGAGAATGGGGAGCTGCTGATGCTGTGGTCCAGCTTTCAAGGAGAATCGTATGTCCAGGCGGTGGCACGGTCGGACAACGGTCGGTTGGACGGCCGTTGGCTGCATGACCCGCAGCCTTTGGCGGATTTTGACAGCGGTCACGGTATGCTGTTCCGCACCACGGAAGGACAGCTAATCCTGTCCCTGCATACGCCGAACGAGACTCCTTATGAACGACCGGCCTTTTTTCCGGTTCGGGAGGAGCACGGTCGCTTGTGGGTGGAGAAATGAGCTGTGCCGTCCTTTGACATGCGGCCGCTGGTTATGAAGGATAATCTGCAGTAAAGGGGAGGATTGTGAAGAGCGGAACCGCCATTCTCTCCAATGGAAAGAGGCTTGGAAAAGCGGGATAGGATAAAAGTGGGATAGGCGTCAAGGGTTATAGCAAGCCTGTAACCTGTAAGCAGAGAAAACAGAGCCGCTGAAGGATTTCCTTCAGCGGCTCTGTTTATTTGTACCGTTTCACGCGTTTCATTTTCCGGCGTTTACGGCGGCGGTTATGGACAATAACCAGGACCATATACCCCAAGAGAAGGATCAGGAGAGCGCCCAAACCGATATAAAACCAGGGGGATTTAACAAAGAGGAGGAACTGGGCCCAGGCAGCAAGGAGCTGATTTTTCTCGGCGCTCTCAGCGGCGACCAGTTCCACCTCCCCTATTTTCTGGTCCAGGTTAAGAAATAATTCCACCTTGCCAAGGGGAGTATCTTTTTCCACAGGGGCGGTTAGGGAATCTTGATACCGTGTGACCTTGCGGATGATCTGGGAAGAATCCACACCGGAAGCGACAATGGTGGAAAATTCCTGGACGGGGACAGCGGCGATGGTATCCTTTTCCCAGCAAAGGGAGACAGGGATACGATCAACGGGTTCATTTTTATTCAGGAGAGTTTTGTAGGAAAAATCGCTGAACCCCCATTGGAGGAGGCGTTTGGCGTCTGCGAAATGGACGGTAGCGGAGCCATCGGCATCCTTCTGAGCGCCCATAGCGACGGCCATATACTCATAACCGGCTTTAGCGCCCATAGCCACGATAGAGTAGCCGTCAGCGTAACCGGTACGTCCATAGACAGCGTCCTTGTAATAGCTGGCGGAAGAGGGGCGGAGGAGGTCATTGGTAGAAGGCCAGCTGCGGGCCTCACCGCCGCTGACGGGATGGGCGGTGTATTGGCTCAGCTCCATCATTTTGCGCAGGGTGGGGAAATCGGCGGCATATCGGGTAATGGTAATAACATCCCTGGGGGACATATATTGGTTTTCGTCGTAAAGACCGGTGACATTGGTGAAGTGGGAATTGGTGCAACCCAGTCTTTCGGCCAGAGCGTTCATACCCTCCACAAAGGAAGCCTGGTCACCGGAGAGGGTAACGGCCAGTGTAACGGCGGCATCAGCGGCGGTCTGGATCATGGAAACGGAGAGGAGATCCTTCAGGGTCCAGGTTTCGCCGAAGGCCATATTAGCGGTACCCAAGCCGGTACCGGCGACGATATGGTTAAACATCTGGAGGGTATAGGTACCGGTAGTGGTTTCCATATCCAGGTTTTTCTCCTGAATGACCTCCATGGCGTAAGCGCCAACCATCACCCGGATCAAGGCGCCGGGGGAATAGCGTGTATCGGGATCTTTTTCATAGAGCACCACATCCTGGTCGGCGGTGGTTCCCAGATACACCAGCATAGCGGAGGGAGAAACGATGGTATTTTCCTGAGAGGAGGGGTAATCATAGAGGACCTGTGCGGAGGCGGATGAGGCCAACAGGCCGACTACAAGAACCAGGGCAAGGAAAAAGGATAGAAAATTTGTTTTCTTCATAGACATTCCCCAATATTCTGATATATAATACAAGATACGGCCCGCTGGTATAAGGCGATGGTAAAAAGGCAGCGGGGAAATCCGGCTTCCGGAAGGAGGCCTGAAATGACCTGGAGAGGAAGCCTGTGGAATGGACAGGCGGTGGATAAAGATAGTATACCATAAAAACGGCTGGGAGGAAACAGAGAAAATGGTGATAATTTCCGGCTGGAGGAAAGGCAGGATCAAGAAATGGTTTATGTTACCGGAGATCTCCATGGAGAGTATGCCCGATTCAGCGCCCCGGCAATGCGGCGGCTGAAAAAAGGGGATACCCTGATAGTGTGCGGGGATTTTGGTTTTTTGTGGAGAGGGGATAAAAAAGAGGAAAGCGTGCTGAAAAAGATCGGGGGGTTACGGTATCAGGTACTGTTTGTGGAGGGGTGCCATGATAATTACGACCTGCTGAGGGAGTATCCGGAAACGGAATGGAACGGAGGCCGGGTCAGAGAAATATCAGGGGGTCTGAAACAGCTGATGCGCGGGGAACTGTTTCAGATAGAAGGGCATTCCTATTTTACGTTTGGCGGAGGGGAAAGCACGGAGCATGATATCCGGACAGCCTCCCGGACCTGGTGGGAGGAGGAGATGCCCAGTCCAAAGGAGATGCGGCATGGATTGGAGACGCTGTTAGCGGCGGAAAAGCGGGTGGATTATATTATAACCCATGAGCCGTCAGGGAAATGCCAGGGATTTTTAGGGGCAGGGCAGCGCCGTCTGGATGGGATGAATATATATTTGAACCAGCTGGAAGAGAATGTGGAATTTAAGCGGTGGTTTTTTGGCAGCCTGCACCTGGATAAGCCTCTGAGCAAGCGGCATCTGGCGGTATTCCAAAAGGTGGTGCCAGTAGAGGAAGAGGCATAAAAAATAGAGGCGTGAACCTGGGGAATCGATGGGATTCTCCGGGTTTTTCGTTTACAGAGGGAGGCTCCGGCAGCGGAACCCTGGAACCCCGCTGTTTTTTGAAAAATGAAGACGGAAACGGAGCCTGATAAGAGGGATATACTTGCTTTGAGGGTATTGCAGTGATCCGGTAGATTATCCCTTCAGCCCTCTCCCCTGCCGATCCATGTTTTCTACCACCACATCAAACAGCTCCCCCAGGGAGGCGGCATATTCCAGCACCCGCCAGGGGGTATTGGTATGGAAATGGATTTTGATCAGGTTCTCATCCCCTACCGCCATGAGGCAGTCGCCTTCTATGTTGGAGGCGATATACTCATGGATGGCATCCTCGTCCAGATGGTGGCCCTCAATGAGCAGCTGTGTGTCAAAGGTATAGTGGGACATAATGAATAACCTCCTGTAGGTGAAAGGAATAGATGGGTGGAGCAAGGGGGATCAGTCAGTGGGATAGATCAGGGAAGTATGCGCGCAAACCTCCCCTATTTTGTCCCGGAGCGCCTGGAAATCGGAGAAAGCGTCGGGTTTTTGGGTGGGGTTGCGGAGCAAGGAAGCGGGATGATAGGTACCCATCATCCAGATACCGCCTTTGAGGATAAACTGGCCGTGCTGGCGGGTGACCTTAAACTGGGGATCAATGATTTTACAGGCGGCGATGCGGCCCAGGCAGACCAGGATTTTAGGCCGAAGCAGACTGGTTTGCTGCCGAAGCCAATGGATACAGGCATCCTGTTCCTCAGGACGGGGATCCCGGTTCTGGGGAGGGCGGCATTTGACGATATTGGCGATATAGATGTTGTGCTGGCGGGATAAGCCGACAGCGGCCAGCATTTTATCCAGGAGCTGTCCTCCCCGTCCGACAAAGGGCTCTCCCTGTAGGTCCTCATTTTCGCCGGGGCCCTCCCCAACGAAGAGGATCTCCGCGTCAGGGACGCCGACCCCGAACACCACATGGGTACGGGTATCCGCCAGGCCGCAGGCGGAACAACCAAGACAGTCTGCTTTCAGTTTTTCCAGGTCGGTCATAAACGAAATCGATCCTTTCCTAAAGGAAAAGGGGGCTTGTCCCCTATCCCCTTTTTATGCTGGGATGAAAATCCCGAAAAATCATAGGGATATTATAGCATATTCCTCCTTGAAAAAACAGCGGGGCTGCGGTACAATAAACAAGAGACCGGAAGATCCGGCAAATGAAGAAATAGAAAGTGTGGGTTACAATGGCAAAACAGGTACTGGTGGAAACATCCGCCCGTCATGTACATGTGACACAGGAGGATTTGGAAACCCTGTTTGGGAAGGGGTTTGAACTGACGGTGAAAAAGGCCCTGTCCCAGCCGGGTCAGTTTGCCAGCAACGAGCGGGTGGATGTGGTAGGCCCGAAAAAGACACTGACAGGGGTGAGCATTTTAGGGCCGGTACGTCCGGCGACCCAGGTGGAGCTGTCGTTAACGGACGCCCGTTCCATTGGGGTAACAGCGCCGATCCGGGAATCCGGGGATGTGGCGGGTTCAGGAGCCTGCCGCCTGGTAGGCCCCAAAGGCGAGGTAGAGCTGAAGGAAGGAGTCATCGCGGCAAAGCGGCATATCCACATGACCCCGGCGGACGCGGAGGAATTCGGCCTGAAGGATAAGGACGAGGTTTCGGTGAAGGTTGACAGTGAAGGCCGGTCCCTGGTATTTGGGGAAGTGGTGGTCCGGGTAAGCGAAAAATATGCCCTGGCCATGCATATAGACACCGATGAATCCAATGCGGGCTGTGTAGCGCCCGGGACCATGGGTGAGGTCATTAAATAAGGGTTCCCTAACCATTAGGAATAAATAGAAAGAGGGTAATTATTGATGCAAAAAACGAAACTGGGAATTTCAGTGGAATTGTTGGCGGCGCTGATGTATTTCGTCGGACTGATCAATCTGCTGGGACTGCTGATCGTGGCAGGGTATGTGCTGATCTGTGAGAAGGACGAATGGCTGAAACGGTGCGCGGTCACGGCGGTAGCCCTGTCGGTAGTGTTTGCGCTCATCGGTGTGGTGATTGGTTTTGGCAGCAACGTGTTTGGGCTGTTTAATTCCATTTTGTCCAATTTCTCCTTTATCCATTTCAGCCTGTCCTATCCCCTGCATATAGACAACTTTATCAGCCATGCGGCCAGCCTGGCGGAAAAAGCGTTGTTTGTGGTGCTGGGTGTTATGGCGCTGAAGCATAAAGGGTTCCAGGTTCCTGGGATCAGCGGTCTGGTAGGCAAACATATGGGAGATATCCCTCAGGTACCGGTACAGCCTCAAACTCCCATGCAGGCTCAGATGCCGGTACAGCAGGTACCGGTACAGCCCCAGGCTCCTATGCAAGGCCAGGTTCCGGCACAGCAGGTACCAGTACAGCCTCAGCAGCCGGTAGATCCTTCCGCGCAGCATTAAACACAGGCGGAAAGCCCTGCGGCCATGCGGGGCGGCACGTTTAAAAAAACGGCAGCAGGGGTTACCCTGCTGCCGTTTGGCGTTTTAGGCGGTGACAACGGTGGAATACGGGTTGTGGGCGCCCAGATAAAGGGATTTGGGATAAGAGCCTAGCTAATAACCGAGGTATTGTCATGGGAAAAGAGTTGACGGAAGAAAGTGAGAAAAGATGAAAGATTAACTATTAGAAGTCAAGTCCCCAAAAGGATGGTGGTGGCGAAAAAAGATGATTCAAAAAGGGTATAGCAAAGCAGAGGCGCTGGAAGGCCCCAGCTAACTATCGAGCAGGGATTAAGCG